>JAKBSX010000182.1 GCA_021844725.1 Actinomycetes bacterium
ATAAAATAACACAACCAATGAAGGCCATACCATTATGCGCGCACTTGACCCCGAAGTTGCAAATGTAATTTGGGTTGGTATCGAAGCTCTTTTGCCAACCAGAAATGATGCTCATCCTCTTGGCTGTCATAGGCAGCGTAAGTCAGATCGGGACTGTTTCGATGTAATGCTCGTCCGACTGGCAACGAGATGTTCATGGGAGGATGCAGAACGACTCTGTGGTCATAAGGTGTCAGATACCACGGTACGAGCGCGACGAGACGAATGGATAGAAGCAGGTGTTTATGATGCAATAGCCAACGAAGCAATACAAAGTTATGACCGCATAATCGGACTCGATCTTAGCGATGTGGCATTAGACGGCTCGTTGCACAAAAGTCCTTGTGGGGGTGAGGGAACGGGTAAGAATCCAACCGATAGAGCTAAGCTGGGATGGAAGTGGTCAATACTTACTGATCGAGCCGGCATCCCGATTGGCTGGGCCATAGACGGGGCGAACCGCAACGATTCTGTACTTCTTGCACCCACCTTAGATGACGCAGCTGGCAGAGGACTTCTTCATGAAATCGAGACCATCTGGCTTGACCGTGGTTATGACTCAGGTGCCACTCAAAAGCGTTTAGCCGAACGTTCTATGGCTGATGCTGTGATAGCAAAGAAGCGCTAGCGAAACTCGAACCAGATAACGACGAATCAGCCCATGGGGCTTCGCTGGCCAGTGGAGAGGACGAACTCCTGGCTTTCGAACTATGGTCAGTTGAGGAGAAACACCGACAGATTGATCGTTCATCGACTAGCACAGTTCGCTTTAGCAGTCGCACTACTTCTCGTGGCAAAGCTTATAGACTGGAGAACCTGCTGGTCACCAGGCCTGCTACCTATCCGCTGAGGCTCTTAGTAGAAATTTTGGGTGCTGCAGCAGTCCTGAGTTCTGGTGCTATTCTTCACAGTACTGCCAACGCAGACGTGTCGCATAAGTCAGGAACTCCTCTGACTTTTCCTACTCAAAAGCAACCTCCGCCTCCCCGCTTTACCCCAGCACCACCGACTGGTACTGTAGCTCATACCGCTTCTCAGGCTCTTACCTTTGCAGTGCCGTATTTCTTCGGCCATGGGGGTACGCTTGCAGTGCATAATGTCAGTGAAATTGGTTATATCGAGACTAAGGCGTCGACGGCCATGCGTTTAGTCCGTCCAGATGACGACCCCAGCAGTTATACGAGTACGAGTGCTGCTTGGTTGATTGTAGCGAATGGAACATTTCAACCAGGATCAATTGGTTGCCAGTGCATCCCCCCGACTTATAAAGAAATGGCAATAGTAGTTGTCAATGGACGACCGGGAGTTCTTTCTGGATACTCCAATTCATTCAACCTGAGCGGATTGAGGTCATTGACGTCATTACCAGCAGCCCAGTGGCCACAGTACGAGTAACGCAGGAATCTCAACCGAGCTAGTATATCGAGATCAGCCGATAGAGACCGGGTCCCGAAAAACTGACACCTTCCGATCTGGCCCTAAGAATCTTGATAATTATATGAGGGTATGGGCACGAATGCCTTGGAGGAAAAGTCTGCTCTCCCAGCGAACAGGAAAACCACGTTATTGGCAAAGATTTACATCGTCGAAAAAGACCAACTATCTGTCCCTAGCAATGAATACTGCCGATATTAATTTGATTGACAGAAGGCACAGGATTATTCGAGGCATTCAACCACCATAATTTACTGCCGATCACATACATAATTCCGTAGATCGCAGAGCGCTGGAGTCCTGGAGCAAGACCACTGATTCTACACCACTTTGATGCTCGAGGTCTGAGTAATTCCCAGTCGTGACTCTTTCCATGCTGGCCTGTGACTAACAGTGAACCACTTGGAAGCATCGTGAGATTTGCGCCTCCCCTTCCGAAACCATAGCCTGGCTGCATTCCCCCGAGTGAAGGAACGCTGATGTCGCTCCAGGTCCTCCCGCCATTTGACGAAAGTCGCAAAAGGTACTGCGACTCGGATTCCACGAACAATTCCTTGCCACCAGGCAATGCCACCAACTGAGATTCAGAGCAGGCCCGGACAATGTTTGGCCAGCTGGGTTCAGTCCAACTTTGACCCTTATCGGTGCTATATAATACTGACTGGCTGGAACCCGATGCAGCGCAATTACCATTAGTGAAAAGACCAAATGCTACACAAGGTCCGCGTTTAGGACAGGCCAGATTTACACTACTCCAGCTATTTCCGCCGTCGCTGGTAGCCTCTACTAACGGTGTAGTGTAAAGCGAGACAGACATAGACGATGAATTGTGTCGGCGAAAGAGAACCTCAAGTGAATTACCATGGTAACGGAACCCCCCAAATCCGTCCATACTGGCACCTTTGGGAACTGGAACGGATGCCCAAGTTTTACCACCATTTTTTGTCATTAGAGCAACCTCGGCTATAGGTGGGGCAGTACCTGTTGGCGCTACCGTGAATGCGGCAACCACCACTTTTGGAATTGATCCAGCTCCGATTGAGCTAACCGCCACACAGCTAGCCGGAGACCCTGGAATTCCGGTTAGGCCGAAACCCAGCTGTTTGAGCAACGAATCTACCGGTGCGGTTGAAATCGTTTTGCTTCCATTTGTGCCCACCACCTTTACCACTCCCCGGCTGCACCAATCAATTTGACCGGGACTGGTGGGATCGCTAGAAATTGGCGATAGACCAGCAGTTGTTATCGCCAGGGGATCCAATTTTCCCAAACTAGCAAAGGCTGGCGGCGCTTTGATTCCGAGCCCGGCGTGACCGAAATCAACGTAGGTGATAGAACCTTTCACGCTTGACTTGTTTTTGATTACCACCTGCGGGCCGTTTGGAGAGCCCTGATTTACTTTCAGCTGATATACATAAGGATGATCTGACCCAATTACCGACAACAGAGGCGCATATCCGGTTACCTTAATCACATCGCCTGGTAGTGAAGTCTTTGGGGTTGCGGTTAGATAGGCACAATCGGCGCTATTACGGCACCAGGAGTTATGTCCGCTTGGCACTGATAGATGAAACGTTGCAGTACCTTCTGAACTGCCAAGTCCGCATCCATGTATGACGCAAAGACACTGTATCGAAATGGGGTAACTGCCAGAGGTGAGCGGGCTTATTTTGACTGGATCCGCACTAACCCAAGGTGCACCTGGGATAACCAAGCTGGTCTCGAAAGTGGTCGGATTTATCCATTTCAAAGCGACACCGGAATACTGAAGTCCCTTTCTGCAACCATCCCAGCACAGATTTGCGTGGGTTAGTTCTTTGGCGAGAGGCGCAGATAATATGCCGGTTACAGAAACCCTGGTACCGGGTTTTCCAGAAGTCGGTGATATATTCAACTTCACTTTAGGACCTGCAGCGCTTCCGAGGGGGACGGGGAGCCCTTTTGCAGACGCCGCCTGGCCTTTGGCCGTCACTATCTCATTCAGTACTATCGAATATGCACCTGGTGGTGTGGCACTGACACGCAAACAAGAGGAGATGGCACCGGTCATGGACTGCGATAGGCCGTAATTTCCGAAATTACCCTTTGTGCATCCAGCGCCTCGAAATGAAGTGTGTTGGACTATTGCCGGTGGCTTAGTGGTCGTCTGTATTTTCGGTTGGGAAGTCAGGTGCCCACACGAGCTCAGAAGGATACCCAAAACAAATACAGCTAAAATCGGTAGAGACCTACGACAGAAGAACGATTTCACGACACGACCTTATACCTTCATTACCTGGTGCGCCACGAATTCGGTCTTCTGAAGCCACGACGATATTTGATCGGGCCAGTGATTTACGTCAGGTCCCCTGAGTCTGATACAACCGCTAGACCTAGCATATGGTGTCTACATTACTTACGTCACCGAAGCTCGTCTGATATGCTTACATGCAAAAAGGCTGACAGAACGGGGCAAGGATGCTAGTTAGCAAGCTTATAAGATCAGTTTTGCCTCGACTAACGAAAAACCGTCTCCCCAGTATCGTCATCGTCGCCATAGTGATTGGAGCGTTATCTCTTTCGTCCTGTGGCAGCGTCACTGCAAAAGTTTCAACCACGTCACTTCCCCATCTCAAGTCCCCAGGCCCTGTGACGACTCAGATAAACATCAAGCTGTCCATGTCCACTCCGGCAAGCTTCAGTCCAGGTCCATCGCCAAATGTGATTGGAACTGGTCCCACGTACATTTCTCCCAGTGGATTCGTAGTCGCCGTAGACACCAGCGGCAACAAGAGCAATATTTACGAACGAAGTCGACCGACTGCACAATGGATGCAGCTGGGAACTGTTCCTGGAATTGTCGCTCAACTCGACTTCGCCACGCAGAAGCTTGGATTCGCACTTGTACAAGGCTCGAGCGGACAATCTTCCTCACTGCTCTATGCGACAACTAACGGGGGAAGAAATTGGAGTCTGATATCGACTGGCCAGCTTACCCAGGTCCACTTCTTCGACGGCCTGAATGGGGTCGCAGCAGCCCCAGCACCATCTGGTGCGATCCACGGAACTGAAATGCTGCTCACCTCGGACGGAGGGCACAGCTGGACGCAAGTCACCAGTTCAAGTTTTCCCCAACAAGGGGTATACGGAATCAGATATTCAAGCTTTTCCTTTATTTCAAGGCAGGTCGGGTGGTTTATCTTTGGATCGCAACCCGGAACGGGGATGCAGCAAAAGTGGCTATTTAAGACAAGCGATGGAGGAAAAAGCTGGAATCAAGCGTCAGTCTCACCCCCATTTCCGTCCCCTACGACAACGACCGCACCTTCAGGAGGTCTGCCAATAATGGGGTACGTCCAACAAATTCGCTTTAGCAGTTCTTCGGTTGGTTACCTCTTACTTGCCCGCGGCCCCAGAGGTGGGGCGCTAAAGACAGTCGATGGAGGTCTCCATTGGGCTGTGGTCCCGCTCCTTCCAGGTAATGAGATGAGCTCAACTGCTATAACAGACCTTGCGCCATCCACCCCCTACGGAGCTGTTGCCTACACAGTGAGCGGGATGCTATGGAACCAACCTAAAGGCGGGTCATGGGTCCAGCTCTATCCCCCTTATAGAGCGATAGATGTTTCACACGGTGCTGGTAGAACTATAGTCCTTACCGCCCAAGGGAGACTGCTCCAAATAAGCTCCAAAGCTTCCGCTTCATTCGTAACTCTGGGGAACTTCGGGGTCAATGGAGTCGGCGCTAGCGTGGTTCCTGGCGCAACCGTCATGCTAACTACCTCCAATATAGAGGTTATGAAATCATCCTCGAAGCTTTGGAGCAAACAGCCTTTGCCAAAGGGATGGAATATCCTCAGCGGCCGATTTGCGACGTCTAAAATTGGTGCGCTTGTATTGAGTCCGCCGGGACCTTCAGTTGAAGCAACGCTCAATGGTGGCGAGAGCTGGATGAAAATACCACTGTCATTCACTGCATTTTCAGTCGATCCGCTGAGCGCAACAAACTGGTGGGTAGCAGGAGGTATTTCACATCCCTTGGTGCCAAATCCGTACAACAAACATATCTTGGTATGGAAATATTACTTATACCATACGACCAACGCTGGGCGAACTTGGAGCCAATTTGGGGCAAGCTGGCCTGGAACCGGAAATCTTAATGGGGTCCAATTTATCTCGTCATCCGTTGGCTATGCATGGAACGACAACACGATTTTTGTCACAACCAGCGGAGGCAAGACTTTTACGGGCCATAAATTTTCGGCTTACTATATTCCCGGCCCAAATAGCCTTGCGGTTGGAAGCAATGGTCGCGCCTGGCTGGCATCTGACAGTTATCCAGTATTTGAAACTAAGGACTACGGTTCTAATTGGGCTCCAATGTGACCTTGGGCAATAAATAACTTTCTCACAGTGAAGTTTCGCTGTGCTAGCGTGCGAATGTGATCGGGAAACGCAAAGCCAACGACCCCAATGGAAAAGCTGACGATTTGCGTCCCCAACGAAGAAATCTTTTACTGGCTGTTGGCGTTGTCATCGTCATAATTGGCGTGGTCACCACCCTAGCAGTCGGAGGATTCCATTGAATTTGATACGACCGTTAGATCTGCCAAATGAGGATTAGTCATACCCAGTAATTTAACGGAGATTATTGCATTTTACCAGTACAACCAGGTTTTAGAGGTGAAGATATAAAAGATATAAAAGAACTAAAGACAAATAAAAGAACTTGGACTAAACTGAAAGTATGGCAAAAAACCCATTCACTCCAACCTTCGGTGTAAACCCTCCATTACTTGTAGGACGGAATGACCTAATCGAGGAATTTGCCGCTTCTCTTGACGATGGGCCTGGCGCATCTGGTAGAGCAACTATTTACACTGGCGCTCGTGGTACAGGTAAAACTGTCATGCTGAACAAGGTGCAAGAGGTCGCCAA
>JAKBSX010000183.1 GCA_021844725.1 Actinomycetes bacterium
TGGCCGCTAATATAAGTATCTGAGATAGTTTCGTTTTCTCCTCCAGGTTTTTATCTGCATTCAAGCTCCGTCCCGTTTGTCCTTGGTGCATTTACAGAATCGTCTGACCATAGAGCTGTGCTGGCAGTGGTACCCACTCGGCGACAGGCGCAAGAGATCTATGAAGAACTGGGAGAAATCATCGGCTTTGAACAAGTTCGACTGTTGCCCGCATGGGAGACCCTGCCGCTCGAGAGGGTGTCGCCTTCAATCGAGACAATGGGTAGGCGTCTCAAGGTGATCAACGAGCTAACTAATCTTGGTTCTGGTCAAAAACTTGTAGTAGTCACACCTCTAAGGGCATTGGTACAGATAGTTGGCGGTGCTGCTGTAACAGCTGGCTCGGTGGAGCTTCGTAAAGGTGCCGAGTTTGACGTTGAAGAACTATTGGATTGGCTTTCATTCACTGGCTATAGGCGTGAATACCAAGTAGAGCATCGGGGAGAGTTTTCCGTCAGGGGGTCAATAATTGATATTTTCCCTTCTGATGCCGATCTCCCCATAAGGGCGGATTTTTTCGGCGATGAAGTGGAAAGGCTTGCCGAATTTGATCCTTTTGATCAGCTCTCGCAGGAAGAGATTGAGATGGTTCGAATCTACCCTGCAAGGGAGCTGATCATTACTGATAAAGTTAGCGAGAAGGCGGCAGATCTTGCTAAGGAACTTGGGTATGCCTCTGAAGCCTGGGAAAAGATAGCAAATAGGGAACTTTTTGATGGGATTGAGTCCTGGCTGCCATGGGTCGATGAGGAAGCTAAAACCATTGGGAATTACCTGAGCGCTGATATGAGGATTATTCTCTTCGAGCCGTCACGACTTAGGGCACGAGCTCGAGAATTGCTCGAGGAAGAGCGTTCTATTGCTGAAGTTCTGAGTTCCACATGGATGGTGCCAGATGATCACCCACCTTTCCCTGAGCTGTTTGTTGATCTGGAGTTACTGATCAAAGACGTTCCAAGTTCGCTGAGTTTGGCGTCTACGGTTGCCGATCCATCTATTGATTATCAGATACTGGCTAAAGGAATCGAACTTTCATCAAGAGATCCAGTTGCGATTACCAAGTATTTAAGTGGTTTACTCTCGGAAGGGTTCAGGATCGTCATAGCTGTGGCAAATGATGCTTTGGCCCGGAGAATGGTTGACTCCTTAGCCGAAGGCAATCTTGATTCCACCTTTATAGAGAATCAAGCGGATCTAGATAAGGTTCTCCAAAGCTCCCGTGCTGGGATCTTCGTTGCTGTTCTTCGGATTGAGACAGGGTCGGTATTTCCAGAACTTAAGCTGGCCATTTTGGGCCAGGGAGACCTTTCAAATAGGAGACGTTCCCATCGGCCACCAAAAACTAAGAGGGCCACAAAGGCACAGGTTTTCGATGCATTGACTGTGGGTGGTTATGTAGTGCATGACCACCATGGTGTTGGACGATTCCAAGGGATGGTAAAACGAAATATTGCCGGAGTGGAGCGAGATTACCTTCTGATCGAGTACAGAGGAAATGACAGGCTCTACATTCCTTCAGATCAGATGGATTCGATTACGCCATATTTAGGTGGTGATACCCCATCGCTGTCCAAACTTGGAGGGTCCGACTGGCAGAAGACCCGAGCAAAGGTACGCCAGGAGGTCAACAAGATTGCCCAGGAGCTGGTTGTGCTTTATCAGAAGCGGATAACCACTCAAGGATTCGCGTTTTCCCCAGATACGACATGGCAGAAGGAGATGGAGGATCTTTTCCCTTTCGATTTGACCCCAGATCAGGAGCGGGCAATCAAAGACGTCAAGTCGGATATGGAATCCGACAGGCCGATGGATCGTTTAATATGCGGTGACGTGGGTTTCGGAAAGACCGAAGTGGCAATTAGGGCGGTCTTTAAGTGCGTTCAAGATGGCAAGCAGGCGGCAGTTCTTGTCCCAACTACTCTGCTGGCTCAGCAACACTATCAGACATTTTCCGACCGTTTTTCCAGTTTTCCGGTCAGGGTTGAGATGGTTTCAAGATTTTTAACTGCTTCAGAAGTAAAGGCCGTACTGGATGATCTTGCCAGCGGGAACGTGGATGTCGTTATAGGAACGCACCGTTTGCTGGGTTCTGATGTAAGGTTTGCCGACCTCGGGCTGTTGGTTATAGATGAAGAGCAGCACTTCGGGGTCGGTCACAAGGAGGCAATTAAGTCAATCAAGGCTGGAATTGATGTTGTGACTCTTAGTGCCACTCCTATACCAAGAACGCTTGAGATGTCGCTTACCGGGATCAGGGATATGAGTTTACTGAGCACCCCTCCGACTCAGCGTCAGCCAATTTTGACCTATGTCGGCGAATATGATGAGCGGGCGGTATCTGAAGCTTTAAGGCGCGAGCTGCTCAGGGAAGGTCAGGTATTTTTTGTCCACAACAGGATCTCGGACATTGATAACGTTGCACAGCGTCTTTCGGGGTTGGTGCCGGAAGCCAGGATCAGGATTGCTCACGGTCAGATGGACGAAGGAACTCTGGAGCAGACAGTTATTGACTTTTGGGAAGGTCGATTTGATGTGCTTGTTTGCACAACGATAATCGAGTCAGGAATAGATATGCCAACGGTCAATACATTGGTGGTTGACAGAGCTGATCGAATGGGATTAGGACAACTCCATCAGCTACGGGGGCGAGTTGGTCGTTCAGGGACGAGGGGTTACGCTTACCTTTTCCATCCGCCTGATATCTCGCTCACTGAAGATGCCTACGAGCGGCTTAAAACTATTGGCGAAAACACTGACCTTGGATCCGGATTTCGAATTGCCATGCGGGATTTAGAGATCAGAGGTGCAGGAAATATATTGGGTGACAATCAGTCAGGCCATATTGCCGCAGTAGGCTACGACTTATATGTCAAAATGGTCGAAGAGGCTGTCAGGGATCTTAAAGGTGAACTCGTTCCTCGACCTGCCGAAATCAAGTTGGAAATCCCTGTTGGTGCGATAATTCCTGACAGTTATATCTCCCGGACCGATTTGCGGATGGAGGCATATAAGAGATTGTCGATTTGTGAATCCACCGAGGAAGTTGACCAGGTCGAGAAGGAATGGATAGACAGATTTGGTCCGGTTCCACCTGCCAGCTTGGCTCTGCTGGAGTTGGCTAAGCTTCGAGTTCGCGCTATAAAGGCAAAGGTAAACGAGATTACCGTAGTGGGCCTTGGCAAATCCTCCCTAGTTGCACCATCGATAAGGATATCGCCGGTAGAGTTGAAAGCTTCGGCATCCATGAGACTTCGACGGCTTTACCCCACTGCTATTTACAAACATGGGGAAAAAATGTTGGTGATCCCAATTTCCAGAGGGTTGGACCCCTTGGGGGCTATAGACAAGGTCTTTTCGGACCTTATTGAGCCATAAGATGCGATCTGTGACTTTAACTTATTCAATTTATTTTTCTATACTGTATTTTTGTTGTCAGATAAAGTGAAGTGCCCTAAATTGAGTGACTTAACGTTCTCAGTCGATTATCACTAAAGCATTAAGGCTAGCCATGTCCGAGCTTCGCATTCATGCGAAACCGAAGAATGTAGCCTGGTTGGGCCGGTTTGTGTACATTGAGGCATGGGTAATACTTGCGAGACCGTTCGGGAGGGTCTGTTTTGAGATTTTGGAAGAAATTAGGCATGCTTGGAGTTGGAATAGCACTTTCGGGGTGCACTTCAACTACCGCTGCAGCCTCGGTCAATGGTACAGTTATTACTTCTAAAGCTTTGATGTCCGAGATGTCGGCGATCACCTCTAACAAAGCATTTGTAAAGCAGCTCGAAGCTTCTCAGCAGGTTTTTGGACAAGGGGGCCATTCCTACAACATGACCTTTGTCGATGAAGTTCTGAATCGGCGCATTTCTATGGATCTGATCTATCAAGAGGCTAAGAAGCTGCATGTTTTGTTGTCTTCTCAGGATATTGCGCTGGGAAGAATCGATGCAGAACAGACGTTTGGGGGTGCCACAGTTTTTGATCAGTTCTCTAAGTCATATCAGGCTCAATTGATCAAGGATTCAGCGACGCTTGATGCAGTGGAAGCTGGGTTGGTCCACGCAGATATATCTCTAAACGCGCTAAAGAGATATTATGATGCAAATCCTGCACAATTCGCCGATATTTGTTCTTCACAGATACTTGTGGGAACTCAAGCTGAGGCTAATGCCATCTATGCTCAGCTCAAAGCAGGCGCCAACTTCGCACAGTTAGCAAAGGCTGACTCTGGTGATCCGAACACTGCGCCTAATGGTGGTCAGGTCGGATGTGGGACCTATTCAAATTACGCAAGTACTTTGGGGGCAAAGTTTGCGCAGGTTGTCCAGTCGCTTGCTCCCGGCACTTTTTCAACACCAGTTGACCTTGCTACAGGATGGGCAGTTATAGAAGTGACTTCGAGGACTAGTGCCCCGTTCGACCAACTTACTCCTCAAATCAGGGCTGCTATTTTGGGTAGCAAAGGTCAGAATGCTATCACTGGATTTCTTAGTTCGGCGGCAAAATCGGCAAACATTACTGTCAATTCCCGTTACGGTAAGATTGCTGTCACAAGTAGTGGCTTAGGAGTTTCGCCTATTCCGGCTCCGGCATCGTCTAAGTTGAACTTTTTCGTTCCAACGTTGAGCTGATTGCCAAACCTGGTTCCGGAGTTTTGGATCGGTTTCAACCCTAACGGCTAGGTGTTTATATGGGTAGATTGATAGTGGCTGGTCTTGGGCCTGGGGAGATTGCGATTTTCGATCCTCGGCTGTGGGATGTGCTCGGCGGCATTGAAACCGTAGTGTTCAGAACAGAAATTCATCCCGGAATTTCAAGTGCAAAGAAGCAGTTGCTGGCTTTCAATCCCGCAATGTCGTTTTCAAGTCTTGATGATCTGTATCAACAGGCAGATTCTTTTGACGCCCTGTATCAAAACATGGCTGAAGTCCTGGAGGAAATTTCATCATCAAGTCCTCGTGACATTTTGTATCTGGTTCCTGGCTCTCCCTGGGTTGCTGAGCGTAGCGTTGAACTGCTGCGCAAAAGGGGTATCGCCAAATTGGAAGTTCTCTCAGGTGTGTCATTTCTGGAGCTGGTTTGGGAAAAATTGGGTATCGATCCACTGTCTAAAGGAATTACAGTAATCGATGCCGGCGATTTTGCTAGAACGTCAAAACTGAACGCGGGACCCTATCTAATTACCCAAGTATGGTCAAAGCCTATTCTGTCTGAGATAAAACTTTCGCTACCTGAGTCCGGCAATACAAAAGCTGTAGTTCTTAAGGATCTTGGGACTGCCACCGAAGAGGTAAAGGAAATTTGGTGGGACGGATTGGACAGATTGGTCGAGCCTGACCATTTGACATCCATCTATGTAGAAGATGTTCCGGTTTCACCTGGGTTGGAATTAATTGAGCTTTACGAGATAATCGCTCGACTCAGGTTGGAATGTCCCTGGGATAGGGAACAGACCCACAGTTCACTAGTGAGGCATCTCCTTGAAGAGAGCTACGAGGTCATCGATGCAATTGAGAAATTGGATCAGCTTGAATCAACCCAGGATCTTCAAACTTTGTTTGATGACTTGAAAGGCGAGCTGGGGGATCTCTTGGTCCAGGTCTATTTTCATTCAAATCTGGCCTACGAGGAAGGTCATTTCGACCTGGGAGAGGTTGCAAAAAGTGCTTCTGAGAAGCTGATCAGAAGGCACCCGCATGTGTTTGGCAGTCTTGAGGTTGACAGTTCTGAGCAAGTAGTTGCTAACTGGGAAATGATAAAGAAATCCGAGGGTGGTCGCAAAAGCATCATGGATGGTGTGCCAACATCCATGCCTTCACTTTTGCTTGCTGGGAAGGTGCTTCGTAAGGGAACTGCAGTTGGATTTGAGATTCCTGGCGCTAATGCTGCCAAGGGCAAGCTAACCCAAATATGGCAAATGTTGGGTAGTGATGTCCAAATGTCCCAAGATCAGTCTGAAAAGTTATTTGCTGAGTGTCTATGGTGGCTGGTGGTGCTGGGAAAGGTAAAGGGGATCGATCTGGAAGATGGTTTGCGAAGTCAATGCATATCATATATGGACAAGATTCGAAATGCAGAAACTAATCCAGTCTAGAATAAAGTTTCCCCCTATTAATGCGCAGATTTAATCAAATTAGCTGGGTACCCTTTTTTAATGATGGAGACAGAGGGGCACAGCGATTGCTGTCGTAGTTTTTCGTTCTCATGCATAAATTAGCCAACTGTCGATATGAGTCCTACTCACTGGTAGCCTAGGAGTCCATTGAACAATTCAGTTTCCGGTGCAGTAGGTTAGCCCGCTCATTCGTTTTCTGCATTGCTGTTATCAAGCCGTT
>JAKBSX010000184.1 GCA_021844725.1 Actinomycetes bacterium
CTGAGGCAGTCGTAAAAGTGGCAAGGCTGGCATTTGAATTCCGCCAGCAGTTCAAAAAAGATGTCGTGATTGACATGGTTTGTTACCGCAGATTTGGACACAATGAGGGTGATGAGCCAAGTTACACCCAGCCTCAAATGTACGAGATTATCGACGCCAAGAGGTCTGTAAGGAAGCTTTACACTGAGTCACTGGTCTCAAGAGGGGATTTGACTCTAGAGGAAGCGGAAAAAGCTCTGGACGACTTTCTTGACAGACTGCAGGTTGCGCTGGATGAGACCAGATCTCACTCTGCTCCCAATCCGACAAGCCTTCCTCCGGCACCTCCGAAGAATGTGCCGCTTGAAAAAGTTGCCACCGGAGTGTCCAGGGACGCTCTGGACAGGATTTCTGCACAGATACACACATGGCCTGAAGGATTTACAGTTCACCCCAAGTTGCTGAGGCAGCTGGAAAGTCGCAAGTCGCTTTATGAGTCCGGTCAGATTGACTGGAGTCTTGGTGAGGCCCTTGCTTTTGGCACTTTACTTCTAGAAGGGGTGGATGTCCGCTTTGCAGGACAGGACTCCAGGCGTGGAACATTTAGTCATAGGCATGCGGCCCTGGTTGACTACAAGACCGGCGACAACTACGTTCCGCTCGAGGAGCTGGCAGCCGGCGACGCCAAGACCGACTCCGGTTTACCGGTGGGCCGGTTTATGATATACGACTCGCTTCTTTCTGAGTACGCAGCGCTTGGATTCGAATACGGATATTCAGTGGTGCGCAAAGAGGCGTTGGTTTGCTGGGAAGCACAATTTGGAGACTTTTCCAACGGGGCTCAGATCATAATAGATCAGTTCCTGGTGGCTGCGGAAGACAAATGGGATCAAAGGTCCGGGCTTGTGATGCTGTTGCCTCACGGTTATGAGGGACAGGGACCGGAGCACTCTTCTGGACGAATAGAAAGATTTCTCCAGCTTTGCGCAGGATCCAACATCGCAGTTGTAAATCCCACTACTTCTGCTCAGTTTTTCCATCTGATGCGAGCTCAAGTCAAAAGGACCCATCAGAGGCCACTAATTGTCTTTACTCCTAAGTCCCTGCTTCGTGCCCGCCAATCACGCTCAAGCGTGGATGAGTTGATGTCGGGGTCATTTAACGAAGTGATAGACGATTCACTCATCACAGCCAAGGGTAACGCTATAGATCCAGCATCGGTAAGGCGGGTTGTGCTTTGCTCCGGCAAAGTCGCTTATGATGCCATAACCAAGCGGGATCAGATTATAGATGGCGACGAGCAGGGTGAGGTCAGTGCGATTGTCCGGGTTGAGCAGCTGTACCCCTGGCCGGGAGATGAGCTGGCTGCAGTTCTTGGACGTTATCCAAATGCCCGAGAAGTGGTCTGGCTCCAGGAGGAGCCGGAGAACATGGGGGCATGGAGTTTCTGTCATGGTCAGTTGCATGCGCTCTTGCGGCAGAACTTTGTACTCCGTCATGTAAGCAGGGTTCCAGCGGGTTCGCCAGCTACCGGATCGGCTGCAATGCACACTCTCGAACTGGGTGATTTGATGTACCGGGCACTGACCCTTAAGGTTGATGAAGTAAGCGCAAGCAGCGAGCATTAAAACAAGCTGCAAGCAGTTTTGTCATAGGACAGGTCGTATGTTAGGGCCTGTCCTATTGCTACTGCATCGCTGGCTAATTGCGATAAAGGGATCCCAGATAGCTTTTTAATCGGCTTCTTATAGTTTTTAGGTACATTGCTAACGGCTATCTAATTGACTTGGGAGATCTCTCTTGCGGCTTGGTTTTGAAAATATTGGAACACGGGGACTTGCGGTTCTGGCAATTGCAGGTGTTGGAGCCATAGGGCTGGCTGTTCATGGCTATGGCCATGGCATTTCAGCTTCTACTGCAGCCCTTGGTTCTGCACCGGTTGCAACCAGTAATAAAAGCAGCTCTGGTTCGGGCTCGCAAACCACCACATCTTCCTCCCCGGCTGCGCCAAAGTCAACTGGTAACGGGTCTACTACCACCACGACTGTAAAACTGGGGCCGGTGTTGTCCTCCACTCAATATGCTTCGATGGCTTATAAGCTTTACCCGGGTCCGGTCAGTGCTAAGGCGAAATTGGCTATGGCCGGTTTTAATGTGAAAGTCACTCCATCAGGTAATCAAGCGGTTGTGTCGGTTTCATTGGCCACATCTTCAGCAGCTCCCCAAACTTCTACAATTCAAAAAGGGGACTCGGTCTACTTCATCGACGCAACTTTAGGTGACGATTCTGGAAATGCCGATTACAGCGGTGGAGATGATGGCCTTGTGGTCACCAATCCGCAGGGAAGAATCATAGAATAGCGAACACCTTGGGAAATGAATTTCGAGTTTGAGGATGTCGGTGAACAATAAAAGTAATCTAGTTGAAAATTTATCCACCAATGAGGGTCATTCATTATCACTTCATGACGAAGTGATAATGCTTGAAAAGCTGTCTCCGTGGCTGACCGCGATTGGCAGAATCCTTCTTGGGCTAGTTTTGGCCTGGTTCGGATATCACGAACTTGTGGTCCCCAAGCTATGGACTGGTTACGTGCCGGTGCTGTCCCCATCTTCTCAGATCAGTGAGGTTTTGGTCCTCTTTCACGGGATAGTGCTTTCAATCCTTGCTGTAGGTCTAATATTTGGAATCATGCCACGCACAATGGCATTATTGGCGAGCCTGGCGATGCTCGAGATCGTGGTTACCTTGATACTGACTGCGGGTTTTTCAGATCTGGTACTTAGAGACATTGGGGTGATGGGTTTGGCTCTGATTGTGGCAGCCAACAGTCATCAAAAATTAGTACTTCGAAGTTAGCTTAGATTTCAGGTATAGAGTGTTTCAGCCACTCTATCTTCACAAGTGGACCTCTTCCTGAGTTTTAATCCTTCTTATCTAACTCCGGAGCCGACTTGATCCCTTAGCGCTTAGCCCAGTAATTATCTGATGCTTTAGATGCCTTTAGACTCTCAGCCGTCTCAAATCCTGGTGCCATCGAGGCCGAAGTGCCAGCCATTACCTGGTGGTGTTCAATATCGAGTAACCTCAGCCAGCTTTGCTGTCCCATGGTCAGTGCTATAAAGCATCCCAGTTCTACCAGCTCTTGTTCACTGAAGTATTTCTTCAGCCGTTCGAAAAATGCATCGTCAACATCCAGATGCCAGGTTATGGCTTCAGCGTATGCCAGTGCGGCCTTCTGCCGCTCATCGTAGATTGTGGCCGATTCGAAATTCAAAAGCTGGTCGTACTGCTGTTCAACCAGTCCAGATTGGCTAGCTTTTACAGACCTCTGATTGCCGCAATATTCGCATTTAACAGACCTTGAGACATACACCCGGCACAGATCCTTGATGGCATGGTCACAGATGCCTTCTCTGAAAAGGTCTTTCCAGCTGTTGGCAAATGCCCAGAATGCGGCGGGTACATGGGCGCGAATTGCTGAACTTTCTGGCCTCGGGGTTCCTTCCCTGGCGCATCTCTCCATCTCTGCCTGCATAGCCGGATCCATTTCTTCGATTGGAAAATAGCTAATTCTTTGAGTCATTATCTCCCCTTGGATGACATAAACAAACGATTGCAAGTTACGGCTAATGGTAGCAGAATGATTTGCTTTATTCAAGAGGAAAGGGGGTTCATAATCGACCATCTGGCAAGTGGTTTTAGAGTAGAGCAGCAGATAATGGCGGAAATACGGGCACATTTTTCTACGTTTTGACCTCTCCTCTCCCTAAAGGAAGAGGATTCATGAAGAACCAGCAGCTCACGCCACCAGCCCTTCAGAGAGGTAACCGATCGTGAATTGCTAAAGTTTTCACCGGTCAGATTCAAAAGGTAGTTCTAAGGTATCGGTGATGCAATCGGTTGTATAATATACCCAAGTCAGGGTGTTTATTGATTGTGGGCTCGAGGGGCATGAGATTGGAAGCGGATATCTCTAATTGGATTGGTAAAAGCGTCATTCGTGATGAAGATGTAATGCTTGTAAGTGGCAAAGGTCAATACATTGCTGATCTGAATATGGACGGGCAGTTATATATGAAGGTGGTACGTTCCCCTTTTCCCCATGCCGTGGTTGGAAGTATTAATAAGGGTAGTGTGGAGGATTTTCCGGGAGTAATCGCCGTCTTCACCTCAGAGGATTTCAAGGGATATTTTCAACCACTTGACATTTCTACCTTTCCCGGGGGAAGGGTGTCCGGGCACCCGGTTCCTATGATTACCGATGGCACAGTACGCTTTGTTGGCGAACCGGTTGCAGTGATTGTGGCTACCAGGCCAGAGTATGCCGAAGATGCGGCCGAAGCCATTGACATTAGCTATAGCCCGCTGCCCAGTATCTCGCGGCTTGAAGATGCGGGTTCTGGTTCCACTCTCATTTATTCGGACCTTTTAGGAAACGTAATGTTTGATTGGAAAGTGCGAAGCGACGGATTTGAATCTGCTATGTCTCGGGCCGACCGGGTTATAGAGTGCAATTTGGAACTCCCGAGACTTGTTGCTGCACCGATTGAGCCACGGGGCTGTATCGCGGTTTGGGATAGTGGCACTGATAAGTTGACTTTGTTTGTTTCCTCCCAGGATCCCCATCGGCCCAAAACTCAGTTGGCTCAGGTTTTGGGCATTGCCCCGGAGAACTTGCGGGTTATCGTTCCAGAAGTAGGAGGCGCTTTTGGTTCAAAAGGCACCGTTGCTCCGGAGCACGCGTTGGCATGTGTTTCATCGATGAAGTTGAACCGTCCAATCAAGTGGATTGAGGATCGTAGTGAGAATTTTCTCTCTTCATACCAGGGCAGAGGAATGAGGGCACAGCTGAAAGTTGGCGTGGACAATAGTGGGCGATTTCTGGCTCTGTCGGCTGTGATCAAGGCTGATCTTGGAGCGTATCTTTATCCCACCACCCCAGTTGTACCGGGTACTACCGGACAGTTGATGACTGGTGTCTATGAGATTCCAGAGGTGGATGTAACCGTACTTGGACTTTGCACAAATAAGGTTCCCACTGGTCCTTACCGGGGTGCTGGAAGGCCTGAGGCCTGTTATTTCGTCGAGACCATGGTGGAAAAAGTTGCCCAGGCGACTGGTATTGATTCGACCGAGATCAGAAGGATCAACTTCATCTCGAGCGATTCTTTCCCCTACAGATCTCCACTTGGAATGACCTATGATTCCGGTAATTACCTGGCCGCCCTGGAGGTCCTGGAAGAGATGGCCGGCGGCGATCCATCTTCCTCCGATGATGCGGATCCGGAGAGTATATCTGCTCGGGCAGTGGCGGTATATGTGGAAAGGGCAGCGCCGGGAGGATGGGAGAGCGGGGGAATTGAGATATCTCCGTCAGGTAAGGTGATTGTAAAGAGTGGTTCATCTTCGCATGGTCAGGGCCATAAGACCTCCCTGGCACAGATTGTGGCACAGTATTTGGGGGTCGAATTATCGAGGGTGGAAATTCTTCAGGGAGATTCCGAGTATGGCCCGGGAGTGGGGACTTTTGGATCTCGGTCGATGACGCTCGGTGGCGAAGCTCTGGTTCAGGCATCTATTGAGATAAAAGATAAAGCGTCGGATTGGGTATCATCCGAGCTCGAGGTGTCTGCGTCGGACTTGATTTGGGAAAATGATCGAGTTTACGTGGCTGGAAGCCCTGATGTTGGATTCACTTTGCAGCAGGTAGCACAAGAGATGGCGCAACAGGACTCATCCTCAAAGCTTACGGCTTATCACAAAGCCTCGATACCTGGCCCTGTGTTTCCTTTCGGCGTCTATATGGCTGAGATAAGCCTGGACAGGCAAACCGGACTGGTTAGAGTGCAGCGGATATTAGCTGTGGATGATGGTGGGATGCTAATTAACCCTCTGCTTGCTGAAGGGCAGGTGATAGGATCGACTATGCAAGGGGTTGGTTCCGCGCTATTTGAAGAGATGGTCTATGACCGAGAGGGTTATCCTAAGAGTGCCAGTTTCGTCGACTATCTGGTGCCTGGTGCCAATGAGTCGGATTATCAGCTTGTAAGTCAATTTATGTCTACCCCGACTCCGTATACCGAGTTGGGAGCCAAGGGTTTAGGCGAAAGCGGGACGATTGGGGCGTTGGCAGCGGTTTCAAATGCGGTTAATCGTGCGCTTAAAATGGCGGGGTTTGAGGGTCATCTGGACCCACCGTTTTCTCCTGAAAGGATATGGATTACTATTAATTCAACTAATTCAACCAAAATTACAACTGAACTAGGTTAGAAGGACTTATGGCAGCGAGGCGAGTGACTCTCAGGGATATAGCGAGACTGGCTGAAGTTCATCCCGGCACGGC
>JAKBSX010000185.1 GCA_021844725.1 Actinomycetes bacterium
CTACCCACTCGCCAGAGGAGTCCTTTGCTACATAGCGCATCGTCTCGCCGACCATCCGGTGGCCCAGCCAGTGGTGCTCGTCGAGCTCCGTATCGAATCGAACCCAGTCACCAGCTCTAATCGGGGCAACGTCCAGTCCTGTAAACCACGTATCACGCATCCACCATAACTACCACCTCTAAACGAAATACGCCAATCGAGTTACGAAGCCGCAGGCTGCAGCCTTTCGGGTTCGACTATGAAAAGGCCGTGGCACCCAAGCAAGCTAAACCCTGGGTCTACCGCAACAAGTGATGTCCGCTCGGATGGATAGAACGCCGACAGAGCCGGGTTGCCTTGAGAGTTCTCGACGGGACCACCGAGCTATTTTCGATGCAATGCGAATCCAAGATCTATAGGCTGCCCGAGCCGCCTATTCCGCTCATACTTTTACTGTACGCGAGCCACTTCTAGCCGCATTAGATCGGAAAATCCTCACCCCCCTTTTCCTAAATGCACTCCGAACGAATGAGTCCAGGGCGCAGATTGAGAATGGGTTGCCGCACCGATCCGGGTAGGGCAAGCAGCCAGAAGGCACCTCCCGACCGCCGTAAGTTGCATAGCCAGCCGACTATGAAGTCCCTTGCCGTTTTCACCTGACAGCCAAAATCAAGCAACTGTAGCCTAAGGTCATCGGCTCAGAAGGGCCATCTTCGCCTAGTTGACATTGGATTTCCATCGCTTCTAACAGCAGATTTCGAAACACCGCTTACCATGGACCCTTCAATACCGCGGCCAGGCCTCCTGCCGTTGCGATTACAAGTACTGCGACCCGAAAAGCACGCTGATTGATCGATCCGAGAATCTTGCTTGAAAGAATAAATCCCGCAGCGACACCCGGCAATAACAAAGCAGTCAAGATCAGCCCTTCACTGCCAATCCGCCCAGCGGATCCAAGCGCTATCGCCGACACAGCAGCCCCAACGGTGACGAAAGCCGCCACTGTCGGACGGGCAACCGCTCCCGGCAGATCCTGGCATACCAGGCCGAACGGAGTGCCTCCCAATCCAGCTATGGTTCCCATTATTCCCGATGCAATACCTACCCCGAATAAGGATGGCGAATTCCTTTTAATGCGCCTCCTTGGCACCGTGATCAAAACAGCTACCAGCACCATCAAGCCCACAATCGGTCGCAATTTTGCACCTACTGTAACAGTCAAAATAAGAATCCCGATTGCGGTGCCGGGAAGGCGGCCAGCAAGTGCCCACCCCAAAGTTGACCTATCCAGCGTACCTCGTTCTCGCCAAGTTACAAAGAAGCTACCGATCATTGAAGCAAGGACGACAGGACCTGGCGCAAACCTCGGATCAATAAGCACAAGTAGAGGAGCGACAATAAGGTTTATACCGAATCCGATAGTTCCCTGGATTAGTGCGCCTATCATTTCTACGGCGATAGCGGCAATAGCCGCCTCCGGACTCATACGAGTTCCAGAAGCGGCAAAGCCTTAACCCCAATACCGACCACGCGTCCCACTCTTGAATTAGTCCGCACAAACCTCAGCTACCATGAGTACCATACAAAGTCGGCAGTTCCATCTGTTGAATAGAGCTGGGCGCCGTATGAATAAGGCCTATAGACTTCATGAACTTTGCGTATGCCAAATATCCATGAGGTGTTACCGTCCAATGCTCTGTCGAACTCGTGATATCAGCCTTGGCTGCCGCTGCGGAAAGAGTACCATGCTCGTAGGCTGAAATTATCGTAGCCGCCTTGCTTGGATCCGTATTTAGTAAGTTGACGGCACGCTTTATCTGGGCATAAAGAATCTGCATTTCAGCTTTATGGCTATTGTAATAACTAGAAAGAACGAATGCACTGTTGAAAGTAGACGGACCAAATAGCTGGTAACTCTTGAGCAGCACATGTCCACCTGCCGCTACTTCTTCCTGCTGGAACGGTGGGGCATCAAGTGCTCCTTGAACTGATCCAGAAACAAATGCTTGCTCTGCCACCGGGTGAGAAAGAATAGTTAGATTCTGGTCAAGCGCACTTGGATTACCTAAATACTTCTGCGCCGCCTTCTTCAATATAATGGCCTGGATAGAAGTCGGTGCGACAACCGCAATCCTGTCGCTAGGGGTAATGTCCTTGAAAGACTTGATCGAAGGCTTAACCACCAACCAGAGATCCGTCTCACCGAGGGACGATAGTAGTTTCCAACCCACACCCGAAGACCATCCAAGCACGAAAGGTGCAATGCCGCCAGCTCCCACACCAATACTCCCGGATATCATTCCGGTCTCCATGGCTGAACCCGAATTAAGCGAATCCCAGGTCACGCTTACACCAGGCATAGCCTGCTTTAGCCAACCTTCTTGCTCGACTATATACAGTGGAGAATAACCGAGATCGGGCTGAACGGCTATCACCAGACTCCCATGTAGGTTTGCCCCCGATGACGCCGACGTAGTAGCCGACGAACTCGAAGAAGTAGACGAACTCGATCCACAAGCTGCAAGCGACAACGAAGCTGCTAATAGTCCAGCAGTCACACGAACAAGGCTTTTACGCCCAAAGACTTCTCTAACTTTCCCCATGCTAATGTTTTCCCCCTTTTACAATAAGACTTGACATATTCGACTCTGACCAATTCAATTCATACCAACCGAAAAGCACTAGTAAACTAGTTATTACTTATTGAATGACTCTTATGATCTCTTCATTCCCCATCGAACCATTGTGTTGCGCTCCAGCACATTAAGTAGCGATTCGATGAGAATTCCAATCAGGGCAATTGTAATAAGTCCAGCAAATACCTGAGGTATCTTTAGAAAGTACTGATTCTCATTGATGTAGTATCCAAGGCCACCAGAACCTCCCGCAGTCCCAAAAATCAATTCTGCCGCAATGACGGTGCGCCATGAAAATGCCCAGCCAACCTTTAGACCGCTCATTATGTCTGGCAAAGCAGCTGGAAGCAGAACATCCTTGACTAACTTCCAACCCTTTAAGCCAAGATTTCGAGCAGCCATAAGCAGTGTCGCGTTCACTGTGCTGAACCCAGTACTCACGTTTATTGTGATGGGCCATACAGTACCCAGAACCGTGACAAATACCAGTGCCTTGTTATTTAGGCCGAACCAGATAATAGCAAGAGGAAGTATCGCTATGGACGGGAGCGGATTTATCATTGATGTCATCAGGACCACAAAGTCGCGGCCAATGGTGGTTGTGATAGCCAATACCGTAAAGAGTACTCCAATGCCAATCGCCAAAATCATGCTGCCAACCAACACCTCCATTGTCGTCAGCGTTGCATGGCCTATATTTCCATTACGCCAACCATCAATGAACGCTCCTACCGCAGAGCTAGGACTAGCGATAATGAGATGGCTGACGTGTTCTACCGAGACGTAGGCCTGCCAGAAGCCAACTAGGACAATCAGGATCAATGATCTACGCACAGCGCCGGGAAGCTTTGACCATCTAGAAGTACGCGGCCCTACCAGCCCTACCCGAGGTAGTCCCGTTTTTGACGCACCCACCGCGTGCTGGTCCGTCGTGGCAACCGGTCTTTCTTCAGCCTTCGACACCATGCAACTCCTCATCTCCCGCGCCAAGCAGCTTGTGAAGATTGCTCTGCAATTCGATGTAGCGGGGGTCTTCAGGTCCCTTTAGGTCCCGGACATCCACCACGGCCAAAACCTGAGAGGGAGGCGGCCCAAAAACCACAATCCGATCCCCGAGTGTCATTGCTTCCTGAATGGAGTGCGTGACAAAAAGTACAGCGACTTTGGTTTCATCGGCAATACGTTTGAGCTCCCGCTGCAGACGCGCCCTCGTGATAGCATCGAGGCTCCCAAACGGTTCGTCCATAAGAAGCATTACGGGCTTTAACGCCAGAGCACGCGCAATAGCCACTCGCTGCTTCATGCCACCCGAAAGCTGATGCGGATACCGATTAGCGGCCTCTGCAAGGCCGATCATATCTATAAAGTCTCGTGCTCTTTCCACTGCCTCCTGGCGGCTGTAACCTATGACCCGAAGTGGATAAGCCACGTTACCTAGCACAGTACGCCAGGTAAAGAGTTGATCAAACTCCTGGAACACCACTGCACGATCTGGTCCAGGAGTGAGATTGGTTCTGCCATCGAAACGAATCGTGCCAGCCTCTGGATAAAGGAATCCGGCCACTGCTTTGAGCAAGGTCGACTTTCCGCACCCTGAAGGGCCAATGAGCATAAGCCGCTCATGGCGTCCCATCTCAAAACTCACGTCACTAACCGCAGTCACCACTTGGTGTTGGAGTTGGTAGCAGATCTTGACGTGCTCCACTTGGAGCAGAGGCTTATCTTCACCTGCGCCTTGGTCGCTGTCCAAAACTAACTCCCTCCCCCTCAATCCGGCTATGGCCAACTAACACCCCCCTATCCAATTTGTCTTATGCGTGACCCAGCGAACTGGATCACGCATTTAAGTACTTAGGCGCTCCTGTATAGCTTGGTTATGACAAACTCCCGGTGGCCATTAGCTTCGGCAGCCGTTAGGCGTCCGTTGATCGTTCGGTCCACGACTTCCATCAAACGATCTCCCGCTTCCTTTAAGCCATATTCCTGGCGAATCAGCCCCGAGACATCCAAGTCGATATGCTCGGCCATGGTTTTGGCGGTAAGGGGGTTCGCCGTGATTTTGATGACAGGCTCAATAGGGTTGCCGATGACATTGCCCTGTCCAGTTGGAAATATATGAATCACAGCTCCAGCCGCCGCCATCAAAGTGATGCACTCCGCCGCAGCCGAAGACGTATCCATAAAGTTGAGGCCCTTCACCTTCGGTGCAACTGCAGGCTCCAGGGCATCAACCACCGGCACCGAACCGGTCTTTGCTATGTTCCCAAACGCCTTCTCCTCGATAGTTGATAGTCCACCTCGGATGTTTCCCTGAGTTGGTTGTGACCCGAGAAGGTCGACCCCCGCCTCTTCAACAGTGCGGAAGTAGTCATCGAAAAAGGCTTGGAATTTGCCACGTACGGTATCGTCAATGCAGCGGTTAGCAATCAAGTGTTCGCCACCAGTCAGTTCGGTGGTCTCACCAAAGAGGACAGTACCACCAGCAAAGACGGTTCGGTCGACGGCTTGCGACGTCGTTGGGCAGGAGCCTAGACCACTTGTGGTATCCGATTCTCCGCATTTAATGGACATCATGACCTCAGACCGTTCCACTGGGGTCCGTACGATCTCACTTGCATCCTGCAACATCTGTGCAGCTAGCCGCGCCCCTTTGGCTATTGTGGCAAAATCGCCATTCCGCTCTATGGAGAGCCTTGCGACCGGCTTCTGGGAAGCTTCGATCCCATCAGCTACTCGATCGGTCCAAGATGGTTCTATCCCGACAACCACCGCTCCAGCTACATTCGGGTTGCATCCAGTTCCTATAAGGGTCCGAAACGTAAGTTCCAAATCCTCACCAAACTGGAGACGCCCGTAACTGTGGGGGAGAGCGATGGTGCCGGGAACTAGGGCCGCGATCCCCTCGACAGCCGCATTTGAGAGGTCATCAACAGCCAAAATGATGACATGGTTACGGATTCCAACGGCTCCGTTGGCGCGTCGATATCCGGTTAAGCCTTCGTTTGCCACTTGTTACTCCTGATATTATGTACATGGACTAGTTCACCAACAGCTATGTCTTGGGTTGCAACTCCCACAGTCTCGCCATACTCGATCACCGGGGACCCAGCGGGAATAGCGACTAACGCCACCTTGTGTCCAAGCGGGATCGCCTTGGGGATGTTTACCGTCAGACGCTTTTCACTGTCGAGGAAAGCAAGAGTCCCGACTCCTGGCTCGACATCTCGTACCGCTACCGCCACCGAGTCTTTCTCTTGGTGTCCGAGGAAGCCAAGTTCATCGCTCATACATCACCTCAAGCTCCTATATCTCCTTCATGGGTATGACCTCTGTCCACTACCACTCGGCCATGATATCGACTGGAAGTGGAGCTGTCAATCATTATTAGCTTTTTTAGGGTAATTATTTAGGGCCTCAACGCATTGGCAGCACGCCGGACGACCATCGGGTTCTCCAGTCGACACGCTTCGCCACGAGAAGTAATGCGACCTCAAGATTGAAACCTCGCCACGGATAAATCCGGGGGATTCCCGGCTCAGGCAGCCTGAGTGCCCAGCGGACACCCAGGTCTTATGCCATCAACACCAGCCGGGTTGAAACCAGCCCGGACGACCATCACAGCCGCAGAATTCTTGTCCCTCGAACTGACTAACCCGCA
>JAKBSX010000186.1 GCA_021844725.1 Actinomycetes bacterium
TAATTGTCTGTCCGTATTTTGTCACCAAGAGATCTTATCGATTTAGTCCCGATTGAAGATGCGCTGATAGTTATACGTGAAGCTTTCCGCGACTTTGGAAACGAACCCTTGCTTAATGCACCCCGCCGCAGAGTGCACACAAAACAAGGTTTACGGATTACGGTTCACCAGGGTATCGCACCAAGTAGCGGCGTCGGTGGCATACTTAGCCACGCCGAGCTTATTGAGACAGATCAATTCAGGCAAAACTTCTTACATCGAGGTCAGCCAGTTACCGTTGTTTCCAATGTATCTGACGGCGAACTAATTGGGATTCTTATTGGTGCGATTGGGTTTTCGGGATTTCCGCAGGCCACGACGGGGTTACGAACTGCAGCTACCAGCGCCATAGGGACCGATTTACTAGCTAAGCCAGGTCCACTAAAGGTTGGTCTATTTGGAACGGGAAAGCAGGCCTTTTTCCACGCCATATTGTTAAGTAAGGTGAGAGAGCTCACAAGCTTAAACGTCTACTCACCAAACCAAGAGCACCGGGAAAGATTCGTTTCGAATATTGCAAGCATGCTATCTAGTCCCGTGCGCGCAGCCTCGTCACCCGAAGACGCTATCAAAGATACGGATGCCATCTTGATGTGCACCAACTCGTCGGTTCCTGTAGTTGACGGCAAGTATTTTGTTCCGGGACAACATATAACATCCATTGTGGGAAGCAACGTTGGTCTCGTTCAAAGCGGGGTTGCGGAACATAAGCGTCGTGAACTGGATAACACTACAATTTCACGGGCAAACATAGTTATGGTTGCCTCTAGAGAACAAGCAATCCAGGACAAGCAGGGTGATTTATATGATCCTGTCCTCGCAGGTAGCACTGGTTGGGAAGATATTGTCGAACTTGGAGAAGTCTTGATTGGTAAACGAAAGGGCCGAACGGCATCTGACCAACTAACTGTATTTAAGAACAACGGTGGACAAGGAATTGCGGACCTAGCCCTGGCTTCTCTTGCATTAACACGTGCAAAGGAACGCGAAATCGGGTTAGTGCTCGAAACTTAGGCAACTTTCTAAATTTCTGGGGGATAATTAAATGGGACAGTTTGCTGGACATATCGTTCAGGGTCTGGGTGCACTAGCGTCGCCGATAACAGTCCTACTGACCGTTGTAGGGATGTTTGTAGGGATGTTTGTAGGGATATTGCCAGGGCTGGGAGTTGTTCTGGTCCTCAGCCTAATGCTTCCTTTTGTCTATCACCTTGGAGTACTTCCAGGGATTGCAATCATGTTAGCGACACTTTCTGGTGGCTTTTTTTCAGCCTCTATTACTGCGATACTCCTCAATACTCCGGGAGCACCTGAATCATTTCCGACAACCTTTGATGGATTCCCTATGTCTCAGAAGGGAGAGGCTGGACGAGCACTTGCAATTTCTGCAACGTCGACTCTGTTAGGTGGGTGGATAGCAGCCATTGCATTTATTGGCCTATTCCAATTGGCAGGACCTTTGACAAGTCTCTTTCTTCCACCGGATTACGTTACTGTAATTATCCTGGCACTCGTACTCATTGGAGAGTCCGGTAACGTTTCCGTGGCAAAGGCTGTGATTTCCGGCGGTATTGGGTTCATGCTTTCTTTTGTGGGAAGCGATCCAGTTACGGGTATTGAGAGATTTACTTTCGGCATTGTGGGTCTATTTAGCGGTGTCCCAATTGTTCCTTTTGCATTAGGCGTGTTCGCTATCACCCAGATGGTCGTGATGTATGGCGAAAATAAATCAGTTACACAACTAAGTTCACGCGATCTGTCGTCTCAATTTCGAAATCAAATACCACAAGGCATAAAGGACGTCATTCGGAATTGGTTGGATGTAGTGCGCTCATCAGTCGTGGCAGTTATTTTGGGCTTGGTGCCAGGTATCGGTGCAATTTCGGCTAATTTTATATCGTATGGGATAGGTCAAAGGACATCTAGACGTCGACATTTGTTCGGTACCGGTATTCCTGAGGGAGTTATATCAGCAGAAGCCTCTAGTCTTTCGAAAGAAGTAGGTTCTCTTATTCCGGCGATAGCATTAGGATTGCCCTCGGGGACCGGAATGGTGCTGTTCCTCGCGGCACTTTCAATTCTCGGGCTGCAGCCAGGTCCTGCCTTGTTTAAGACGACTCCGAATTTGCCTTACACCATGATGTGGTTGATTGTTATAGCAGGAACTATTTCTTGCATAGTGGGCTTAGTTCTTGCTCCTTGGCTGGCAAAAATAACCGGAGTACGTGGACCTCTTCTTCTGCCCTTTATCTTGGCGCTAGCCGTTATAGGAACCTATGCCTATCAGTCAAATACCTTAGACGTAGCTCAGTTAATGATATTTAGTGGTGCGGGTTTGGTTATGCGAAAGCTGCACTTCTCACTCCCTGCAATAATTATGGGGATAATTCTTGGCGGAACATTTGACGACAACCTCCATCTAACAGAAGTCATATATCGTTGGAGCTTTTTACGCACTAATCCGTTGGCAGACATATTAATCATCATTACAATCATCGCAATCGTAAGCGGTTTCCGCCGTCAGTCCGTTCACCGAAAAACGATTGTGATGGTGAATCCAGAAAAAGATGACGTTGCAGAAAAAGACCATTCAAAAGGTTTATTGGAGCCGATTACGTATGGTGTATTAATCGCTCTGTGTGCACTATATTTTATCGTAGCACTGGGGTACCCAACTTCTGCAGGCCAGGTACCAGCGGTGGTTGCCGCGTTAGTCGGGTTAATCAGTATTTATGAGTTTGTTCGAACCTTCAATACCGGTCTCCTCAACAGACGCCAACAAGTTGGCAAGGATACCAGGAAGATTGTCAACTCAGCAACTCCCGCGTTGCAAGGTCCTAGCGATATTTCGAGTTCCGAGAATTTGTTAGAGGGTCAAGCCTCACCTGGTCAGTTAATCACTGATGCTGAAAAACCGTTAGTGGTGTTTGAATCCAGTTCAAGTTCGTCAAATTTGTCCAAAGGTACTGATGAAAGCCACCGAGGCTTTCGTGAGATTATCGGACTCGGATGGGTGGTTCTTTATGGCGTCAGTTTTTACCTTCTAGGTGCAGTCTGGGGGATTCCGGTCGCCACAGCAATTTATTGTGCTTTAGGTAGCCGACTTTCGAATCTTAGGCAGACAGTAATTTTCGGCGTGGTGGCAACGGCAACGGCCTTCGTCCTAGCCTATGGCTTCGTACAGCTGTTTCACTTAAGTTATGGGGGAATTATTTGAGGTGAGGTCTCAATTTTAACGATTTTACGAAAAGATTCAAAACGGTCTTTCCTATTGATAGGAACATTAATGAGGAGTATAAAAATGATTCAACGCAAAGAGGCTAGTCGCACACTACACAACGGGTCGAGGTTAGCAGTGGGGCTGCTTGCACTTTCATCCGCGAGCGTAGTGATGGCGGCATGTGGCGCTGGCAGTCCTTCTTCCACCAGCACAGCTAGCTCAGGTTCCGGTTCGGCTTCAACTACAGCTGCTACCGCTTCCGCGGCTGCTTATTTTAAGGGCAAAACTATTACATTAATAAGTCCGTATCCGCCAGGTGGCGATTATGACCTCTACCCAAGAATATTTGCTCCGGAACTAAGCAAGATTTTACAGGCAACTGTAAATGTTGAAAATGTTTCTGGTGGAGGAGGTCTGGTAGGAGTCAATCAAATGGCACATTCGGCTCCAAATGGGCTTACTCTTGGATTAGTAAATACGACAGGTGCAATATCCGACGTAATCGCACACGCTCCTGGGGTCAATTTCAATGTTACTAGTCTCAGCTGGATTGGGCAACCAGGTACAGTGCCTTACGCTCTTATAACTAAACCTAATTCATCCATTACGAGTTTCAACGGACTTTTACATGCATCGAAGCCTGTTACTGTTCTAGATGATAAAACCGGAGGGGATGACCCTATTGAGCGAGTTATATTTGGGGCATTTAAAATTCCACATACCCTCCTTACAGGGTTTGCAGGAGCAGCAGCGATAAAGCAGGCATTTCTTAATAACGAAGGTCAGCTTCTTTTCCAACCAATCACTGCATACAAATCCTTTATTACCTCGGGCGAGGCGAAAGTCGTACTTCTTAGTTCGACACCTCAGACTTCTTACATTAAAAAATTGGGATCTGGTGCTCCAACTGTAAAGCAAGAACTGAGCAAGGCCCATCTATCGCCTGCAGCCGTAGCCGCAGTAAAAGAAGAACTACTTTTGTCAAAACTAGAATTTGATTTTGCCGGTCCTCCGGGTATCCCATCAGCTCGGCTAGCTGTATTGCGACAAGCATTTCTACAAGCGGCGCAAGCTAGCGCAACCAAGATTTTAGCCCAAAAAGATGGTGAAGTCATCAGCCCAATAAGTGGCGCAACCTTAGCTTCAGAAGTCAGTTCAGCGGTCAAGGAAGCGCAGAGCATCGCGCCTTATGTAAGTTAATTGCTGAAATAAGACGACTAATTATGAAAGTTATTCTCACATGTCCATGTCACCAGCCCTAAAAGGAGCTATCCCAAATACCACATTCCTTCTAGTCTCACCAGATAAGGCCACGGATAAACTGTGGCCTTATCTGTAATTTCTACCTTGTCCACACCAGTTATCATTCGCTGTTCTCCTTTACAGCTTGTGTTCGAGAGTCACCTGATTCTGCCAGCATGGGCAGCATTATTCTCGGGACAAGAATACTCAGTGGGGCATTACGAAGAGTAATCCACGTCAAAGAGCATCAATGGATAGGGCAAATAGGTTACAACTTCACATAGCTTCCAGCTCCAAATAATCGAAAGACTTTTCCTCCTTGGCCTGTGGCTTATTCTATTAGTGGCGATTTAGGAAATAATAAAATCCTAAAAGTTAAGAGTCGACATACGTCATTGTCGAGTTCATCCAACTGGCAGCAGCCAGTTTGTAAAAGTGCTCGTTTTTATCTCCTACCCGAATTTTTTTAGACGTTAATAGGAGATTCTGGCCTCTACCCTACTATCCACAAAACCATATTTCGACAGGGCCGAACTATATAGCTTTCCTTTGGGTCTATTTCGGCGAAGTCTGGCTCCCGCGCGCTCAATCCCGCGAACGCGTACCGCAGGCCGCGTCTGTCGACCTCTGCCTCGATGGCCTCGCGCTGCAACCGGGTCTTCAACACCAGGTCAGATACTCTATCATTGAGATCGGTAGAGTATTTATCAGATTCAGACTCGTAAAAGTCCCGGATCGTCACCTGGAACCTGGCAATGTCAGACCAGGCCTGGCCTAGCTCTGGATTATACAATACGTGTGGTACGAGGGACAGCAGCTCATTCAATTTCTCTGCATACTCAGGCATGTCCAAAAAGTTTCGATAAATGTATTTTTAGCTGATGGCGGGAACGTGTCACAGATGTCATAAATATAATCCCAGCTAGTCCGATGTGTCACTATTTTTCTCCTTGAGTGTTTCTCAGATCCACCAGTACCTTAACAATCACCCCGTCATCAGCCAATTGCTGGATGAGGTGGTCATCCGTGGGATGATCCAGCAAAGCGAACTCGTCGACAACTAACACGTCACCTGGTTGGGGTCCCTGGCCCTTTTCAATTCGTTCACGCAATGCTGCAATGCTGAGGACGTTGGCAGAATCGGCTTCAACTGTTCTGCCTGTTTCTGTCGCAGTCATGCGGTTCCTGGCTGTCACCCATACCGTCGTTCCTACCCAATCTTCACGGGCTTCAATCAGAGCAATAGTTTTGCTCCTGCCAGGGATCAGTGGGACGAATGTTAAGGGGGACTGTAGATCCTCAAAATCAGTTTTTGTCATGCTTGTTATTTCCCTTCTTTGGCACTGCAATTAGATGCGTGTGAATGTGAGGATCGCCGTTGTCCATCACTTCCTGATGAACAATGCGGTAGTCATTCGCAGCGGGGTTAACGCCATGCTCATCTAAAATCTTCTCAAAAAACCTTCGCATCTCATTTACGTCTGCCATTTTTTCTCCTTACCTACTCGCCACCAATTTGTGGACCGTCCGTCCCATCTGACATGCGAGTTTGCTTATGACGGTCGTGACATTTTGCAAAAACTGCTCCTCGAATTCAATGCCCACCGCGGCGTCTAGTTGGATTGCTAGAGTTAGTTCGCTAATGGCATCATTGATAGCGATTTGCAGTTTCTCTAGTTCCCATCCGGAGAGCTGATCCAGGTCAGTGGTGGCGAAATACTCCAGCTGACCGATGTAATCTGTCTGATGTAGAAGATCTAGCA
>JAKBSX010000187.1 GCA_021844725.1 Actinomycetes bacterium
TTTGTGAGTGAACCCATCTTCAATGCAATACTAAGATAACATGTATTAAAGATGCTGGCAAATTTCGCTTCCTTCGGAGACCCAAATCGGCAGAGATTTGCCAGTTTGATTGTACAGAGAGAAATGACTGCAATACGGTAGGAATTGCTCATGCAAATAACAATCAAGAAATAACCAGGTCTGCGTTTCCTAACAGCGTGGTATGGGATAAACAGGACAGTTCGGCTTTAGATGAGATGCTGGAGCCAGTTGAGTTACAATTTCAGAGGTTTCGTAGCTAAATGTCATTGCTTCAGGTATTGAACGTCCTTGTCCTACTCTTCATTATTGGAAATCTGAATCACCAAACCACCTTCCAGCTTGGGCTCGTTGAGCTGGCCATATCTGGGCTGACACAAGCGACAGTCTGCTGGTCTATTCCCGGAACCAGAAGACCGTACGCTTCTCCGGAAATTTCAAAGCTCGACAACTGGTCTGCATTGGCAGGTATTGCAGAATAGTAAACTGGCGTTATCAAGAGTTGGGGCAATAAGCCTACACACCTTTACCCTGCTTCGGACCGCGATAAGTTTTATCCAAAGACTGTTAACAGCGCAGAATGAACGCAAGTGAAACTATAGCAAGATTAGTTATTGCTTTACAAACTTTGAAAGTGACTTCTTACCGCAGAATGGGAGATTATGCAGTCAGTCTCGTGTTCCATGTTTTGAACGCAATTCTGAAATGTAATCCTCAGCCAAATTGCGCCCTTTTCCTGTTAGAGCATATTTTGGATCGGTGCCATCACTTCTTCCGACCGCCCTGATTATTCCTTTCTTCAAGAGTCGGTTGTTGAAGTTGCCACCGGTAAACCAACTGCCGTAGGTCTGACCCCAGACAGTTAATTTGTTCTGAACTTCCACTTTTGTAAGTTCAAAATCTGGATAGAATGTTAGGATCACTGCTTTTTGCGTCCCGATGTCGTCGAGGTGACTGATTATATCAGCATCTTCCGAATCCTTCTGTACTACTGTGTGATGTACACCGAAACTTTCACGTCTATGATTCTCAGCTACTTCCAGAGCAGTAACTCTCTTTTCAAGAGAGATTATCCTGTTGATCAGCTGTTCTTGGCTCAATTTTCAACACCTCAATCATTGGGCATCCTTTGAATTTGCCCAGCACCAGTAGCCGTAAGTTCCCAACTATCTAGTTCGCCATTCGCACCATTGCTCTTTTGGATCCAACCCCTTCGAACTAACCTTGATACACACATTGAGAGGTTAACAGGAAGCGGTTGTTTCGCGGCCATCATGGTTTCCCTGATATCTCTCGTTCCGTTCGAAGAATGTCTTTCAATTACTTCTCTGTAATAGAAGACCAGCATTACCCGCCTTATATCATCTCTAGGTCTCTTCATCGAAATAAATTCATTTAGAGAAAGCTTCTTCTCCGCAATACTGGCTCTGCTATGTTCGTTTGACAGAAATCGTTGTTCTAATGCTTTTAGCCGTTCATCCATAGACTCGACTCTTTGCTCGATCCGTTCAACTATGTCATCAATTCCCATACGTTACTCACCCTCTGGGTTCAGTAAACTGTAAAATCTGTTGAGTTCTGGCTCAACCAGATTTATATTCACTGCATGATATGAGATTCCATCTTTGGTTTGAGTCCGAATCTTCCCTTTCTTTCTGAGATTCATAGTCCAAGGAAAAATTGAACCCATTCTCATCCCCAACTCATTGGCAATTTCTTCATTCGACACATCTTCTGATGCTGCAAGCCCGCCTTCTTTGGCGTATAACTTGCCTATGAGATAGAGAAGAATTCTATCCTCTCCGGTTAATCTCTCTTTCTGCAGCAGGTAGACCTTTCCTTCATTGGTAATTCGTACCATGCGTTTAGCAATGTCGAAGCATCTTTCAAGTGCATTAGCATAATCGACAGTCATCTCCGATCTAATCCTACTGGCAAGGTCGCTTCTACCTTCAGCCTTATCGTTGGTTATCATCATATAATGACCATAATTCATATAATTAATATCCAGTATTTATACTTTAACCTATACTAATGGTGGATAACTGCAATTATCAATCACATGAACATTATATTACCATCTGTCATTACGCCCGACAACAGAGGAGTCCAATAGTCACCACGACCTAAAGTTATGAGTGATAGAAAAACGGTTTCCGTAGCTAGGTCGCATAAGGCGTCAACTCGGGAAGTGAGAAACGGCAGAAGCGCCGATTTGAGATTCCCCAGGCCAACTCTCATATTGAAATGGTACGTTTTCTAAACACCCAACTCAATTGAAATTGTTTTGCCTGAATTAGTATTGCGATATTATACCGCATTTGGAACATGCCAAGATTATGCCCATCATAGTGCCACAGCGTACTCAAAACGAGGTTTATCACAAATATGCCTCTGCAAAGGCACTCTCAGTCATAGGTCCGACAATTTGAGTAAAACCGGGAACGATAGAACTGCGAAGTAGTCTGAATATCTTCGCTAGGTCGGGGGCTTCGAGTTCTGCGAAGCCCAGCTTTTGCTCTTGACCATCTTTCACCAACCCTAATGTTCTCTTGGGGCGATCGATCCAAAGACCATAAGCACCATCAGGTAGTGAATTAACCTTCAAGTTTCCATTCACGGCTTGACTACTGAGATCCTTGGGCCCCACAACCCAGCGATAGAAGCCCCTGTTAACTTCAATGCCTGAATTCACAAGAAATAATTGAGCAACGTCTACTATGTCTGAGACCTCTTGGTATGATCGGGGTATCTTGTACTCATGTTCTAGCTCGTTCCTCGGAACAGTAATCATATGATGGATTGCTTGTGGTATGAATAGTCCGGTAAGGCGTAGCATTTCTGCCTTCCTAGGAAAACCACATCTTTGACTCTCAGCGTGTCCTCGTAGACCGTATGCATATAACAGAGTGTCAACACGGTTTTCAACTGCTCTTTTTGCGTTACTCAAGGCGTTCACTTTGCCCCTGTCAGAAGGTTCAAGAAGGTCTTGTTTCGCGAACTCAAGAAAGGTCAATGCTTCTGCCTCAAACAGCTGCTGTGCGACAAACGCCGCAAATGCGACTCCGTTAGACTCTAGTTCCCTTAAGAAGTCATGAAGGTATACTGCCGTTCTTAGTCACCTTAAAGCAGACAGTTCTTCCTGAATCGCCTGTTCCCCGGTCAACATTAAAATGTATCTATACTCGCCATCATGCTGGATTCGGTTGACAAACATTGTCGCTTTGCTTAAGTCTCTCGCGACGTTTGAAGCGTGTACCTTTGAGACCCTGAATTTACGCGTCAGTATTTGTGAAAGTTGCACAGCAGACAGACCATCTATTCCCAATTGATCCTTTGCTATCTTCAGAACGGCCAAGCACTTGACTATCAGTTTGCCATTGGCTGCGAATAATTTCACATAGTCTCCTGCTTCAACGACATTTGTCATGAAAATGGCGACAGGATCTTCCACATTTTCTGGGCTAATTGAGGAGGCGTGCTGTTTTGGTTCTTTTTGGGCATTTCTTTTGTTTTCAAGTATCAAGTCTTGAAAGATTATTTGGAATGCTATATTGCGAAGAGGTTCTTCCAAACCGTTGATCTCGTCCTTCGCCCTTCTTGCAAGCTCATTATATGGTATCGACATTTTCATGACTCCTCTTATTTCCCATTCTCCATTGCCATGAAGTAATTCAAACCTCATGGTCCGCACGGCATTCTAACATTGGGTTGATTCTCATGGAAACTTTAACCTTCTGCCAGATGGCTGAGTGAATTGAAATATCCTTCGGTGGAACTAATCCTTAATTTCTTCAATGGCCTCAGTAAGATCGTTATGTTTAGGATTGATGTTCGTTCGGGGGCAATCATTAACATGATCGGTAACGCAGGTCAGATCCGGCGCTATTCACTTCTTGAAGCCCTCTTGTACTGAATTTATGCCCGGATTCGTCAGTGACAATGCCTTCTTGCCATCTTTCTTCTCCTTTTATTCCATCATAAGTCCTTTAGCAACATTGGTCATTATTGCTCGACTGATGTTCCTAGGCACTGGATATTTCGCCGGGCGGATGTTCTCATCAATGTCGTCAACATTGAATTAAGATGTGTTTATATGGCATCAAGACCGTAGCCTTTCTCCAGAGAGTCTTCTCCACTTTGCCTTTTTGGTTTCTTCTCGAGAATAAGTTCTTTTTACTGATGTCCTTTTTGTGGCACGCTTGGGTCTTGTTTTAAACGTTTCTTCTAAGACAAATTGCAGTTTATCATGCCCTTTAACTCTATTCTTGATTTCCTCCAATTCACCGTCGAGCATTTTCGTTCGTCGATCCGTCTCATTTGTCAACGCTGCGTTTTTGATTCTGCCTCGATCATTTGTTTCAAATGCTCTCTTCCTGCTTCAAGTAGAATGTATTTTTGTGCCTTGCCATTACGAATTCTCGTCACGAAACGTGGGACCTTCAGGAGCTCTCTGTTTATGTTCTGCCTGTGAACTTCCTTTATTTGAAATTTTTGAGTCAGCATTTTATAGATCTGTGGAGCGTCCAGTCCCTCTATTCCAAATGAGTCCTTCGCTATCTTAAGGATGATCATGCTCTTTTCTCTAAGATGCCCTCTTGTGGTTAAGATAGTGGCGTATTCGCCAGGATCTACAGCACTAGCAAGAAATACCATCATTTGGTCATTTTGATTCGTGGACTCAGGCGTCAATTGTTCCTTTCCCTTGCTATTTATTGAGTTTCGATCACTCTCTCTCCTGATAATATCGGAAAGTATGACTTCAAAAGCTGAGGTCTTCAACGGTTCTTCTAAATCTTTTGTTAGCTCTCTAGCTTTCTCAATCGCACTCAAGTATGTCGAAGTATCTTTCATGTTGCCTTCCTTCCATGCGCTTCCCATCCGAGGGAAGAATGTTTTTGGCAGTATTTCTAAGTCTCCCAAATGGTAAGGTAGGAAAGTCTGGAATTAAGGACAAGACGCCATCAGTAATTCTACCATGGGAAATTGCCATAGTGAAAGAATTGTATTGAATCCCACGCATATTCGTTACTTTTCCCGAGCCAATTTAGATTAGAAACCCTTGTTCTCATGGATACCTGTAGCATCCATCAAGATGGGATTACTTCGCGTTGATAGGATGGCATTCCCCAAATATATCCAATCTCACGTAATATTGGACTCGTCCCCTTGAATTAAAGGAAAGTCCACTTTCCATGGTCTACTACGCAAAGATTCATAAGCCTTCATCAATTCGATTGAAGGGGCATGCTTCTCGTTCAAGACGTTGATTACCATACCCTCTGGCTTTCTGAAATTCGGATGACAAATTACAGGGAACAACCCTTTGTTAAGCACCTGCGAAAATGAAACGCGGGGAATTTTATCGAATACTGGATCGTCATAATTCTTCCTCTCGGCTAATTTTAATTCATCATTGTCGGAATAATTTGCCATCACGAACACTGGTGGCAGTGTCGAGTCGATGTATCCAAAGGCCATGTTTGATGGCGGGGTTGGCATGTACTTGTTTGATCTAGTCATCGGATAAAAAGACAAGCCCAAGGTTTTTTGTGAACGATATACGGGAAAAATGACTTCTGGCTTAAATTGACATTTGTCATAATCAGCAAACGTTTCAGTCTTTAGGAAGATTCCTTGGCTTATCAATCTTGTTTCAATATTTTTAATCTTTCCAAGATTCTCGCTGTTCCAAAGTTCGATCCTGGTCTTGCCCGATGATAATTCACTTCTTCCAACTCTTCTCAGAACTGTGCCATTCATGTTGGTGAACTTGCTATTAAATTGGCCGCTTGCATGGTAGGACATTATGAACTGGGAACGTTGAGGTCCCAAGTGCACGTAGAGTGAGACATGGTCCGATCGTATCTTTTGCCTAAGAGTCGCAACTGTCCTTAATTGACCTTCAAACCAAACCGACACCTCGGCGAGGCATGGATACTCCTTCAAGATTGTTTACCTCCCGTCTGGATGGGTGAACTATCTTAAATATGGTTTTTTACTCAATCTGGCGGCACTCAGATGGGAAATGAATGTGAATTGCAGTCCTTCGGATGCACAGGACTATGCACAGCGGGAACTCCATTATGTATGTTCTCTCGTATGGAACGGATGGCCCAAATTGACAAATATTTGTGACTTTCCGACTGGTGTCATGATTCAAAATGCAGTGATCAAGTACAGGAACAGGATTCCTCATCTGAACGTAAAAGGTGCTCAACACTGTTAACGGAGTTACTGATTA
>JAKBSX010000188.1 GCA_021844725.1 Actinomycetes bacterium
CGCGATTGGTCACGACACCAAGGGAATAGGTGGTGAACACAGCTTCTTGTGAGATTCCTCCGGTAGTCTTGTCTCCGAGCGGGGTAAAGGTTGCGAACACTTCCGAGCGTTGGTTAATCCAGTCGCCAGATGCGTTGGGAGTAATCTCCTGCCATGGCACACCTAAGGTGTCGCTGAACTCCTTGAGTCGGTTCAGTTTGTCCTCTCGGGAGAGGTAGTCACCGATGTCGTGATAGTAGATGTGTGCCGGGCCGGAGTGCCCAGGATTTTTCACGAGCAGCGTGATAGCAACGGGAGTGCGACTTCCTTGTCCGAAGACGTTTCCGCGTTCTCGTTGGCGTTGCTCCCCGGATGTTCGAGCGTTGCCTCGCAGGTTGAGGCAGTAGATTGCAGAATACTCATCTCCAAGAGCTTTGCGAAAGCCGTCTGCCGAGCCAGAATCAATGAACGAGCCGTTCGAAACAAAGCACACAATTCCTTGATTGCCGATACGGTCTGATGCCCAGCGGAAAGCACGGATGTAGCTGTCGTAGAGGTTACGAAGCAGCCCCGCCGAAGATTGGGTCGCGTATGTCGAGCGAATCCGCTGGTCGAGCTTCGGATACCGCAAGTTCTTATTGTTGTCGTTCTCCGATCCTTGGCCGACTGAATACGGAGGATTACCCAACACTACCGTGATGGGTAGCTCCTTTTGTCGTTGTGCTCGCTCTGAGTTGGGACGAAGGAAGTCCGGTAGTAGTTCGCCTTCACCCTCACCAAGCTGGAATGTATCAGTAAGCACGATGCCGGGAAACGGTTCATAAGTGCCATCACCTCTAAGAGCGTGATAAGTCTGCTCTATGTTGATTGCCGCGATATAGTACGCAAGCAGTACGATCTCATTTGCGTGCAGGAGTTCGCGATAAGTATTAGCCAAGTCATCCGGTGGGAGCATATCGAAGAGGCGGGCGATAAACGTCCCGGTGCCTGTGAACGGGTCAAGTACGTGCACATCCTTGGCTCCAAGATGTCGGCCAAACTCCTGGCGAAGTACCTTATCGACGCTATGGAGCATGAAGTCAACAATCTCGATTGGGGTGTAGACGATGCCGAGTCGGTCGGCAGCCTTTGGAAAGGCTTTGCGGAAGAACACCTCATAGAGGTCTTTCACAATGCGTTGGCGACCGGCAAGGTTGTCGATCCCTTCTGCCCGGGTTCGCACCGAACGGTAGAAGTCAGCAAGCTCGACACGTTCTTTCTCGATGGCCTCTTGTTCATGCATGACAGTGAGGACTTCGGCCATTGCGACAGACACCGGGTTCTTCGCCGCGAACTCGCTGTCACCGAACAGTGCCTCGAACACTGGCTCGGTAACAAGGTGCTGGGCGAGCATCTCGACTGCCTCACTCTCGCTCACTTGGGGATTGATTGTTCCACGGAGACTCGCCAGATAGCGGTCGAATGCATCTCGCACATCGAGGTTGTGTTCCAAGGCGGTGGTAATCCGCGTCTCGTGTGCCTGGGCGATACGAGCCACATCATCTGCCCAGTCCTCCCAATAACGGCGGGTACCGACATGCTTGACGACTCGGGCATACACCTTCTCTTCTAGACCCTCCCAGGCCATTTCCAGTTGGCCTTGGAGTCCTAGCCTGTCCCCGTGCTCTTGGTCCTTGCCACCAACGCCAATTACCTGGATACGAGGTGAGCGACCGCTTTGGAGATCTAACTTGTTCACCTCGGCATCAAAGCGGTCATCATGGGCACGAAGTGCCTGGAGCACCTGCCATACGACCTTGTAGGCGTTGTGGTTGTCCAATACCGCCTCTGGGTCAGAGCCCGCTGGTACGGCCACAGGGATCACTACGTAGCCGTAGCGTTTGCCCTCGGCTCGCCTCATGACCCGCCCCACGGCTTGGACCACGTCGATCTGCGATTTGCGTGGCTGCATAAAGATCACCGCGTCAAGCGCTGGTACGTCTACTCCTTCGGACAGACAGCGTGCATTGGACAGCACCCGGCAGCTATCTTGCAGAGGGTCTTCACGTAGCCACGACAGTGCTTGGTCACGCATGAGTGCTCCCATCGTGCCATCCACATGGTCAGTGGCACAGCGTATCCCAGAGTGCCCCATCTTTTTAGCTGATTTGACGACCCTTGGCAGTTCCTTAGCCACCTGGCGGGACGCCGCGATTGTAGTGGAAAACGCCACGGCTCGGCGCATCGGTCGTGGATCGCTGTCGAAGCCGTTATCGACCCCGATCTTCGACAGTCCCCGCCAGCAACCAATCAGACGTGCCGCATCACCGAGGGTAATATCCACGTCATCGCTCGTGAGTGGTTCGTAGGCGGCATGACTGGCGAGTTCTTCGTTCACCATGAGCACGACAACCCGATAGTCCGACAGCAATCCGTCTTCAACCGCCTTGCCGAATCCGAGACGGTGCAGGACTGGTCCGTAGAGCTTTTCGTCGTCCATTGAGCACACCGTGACCTGTTCAGTCTGTGCCCTCTGTTTGGCACGCTCAGCATAGATGCGAGGGGTTGCTGTCATGTAGAGTCGTCGAGTGCCGTGTAGACGATCCTCGTCGTGCACAAGCGTGAAGTTAGCATAGGGTTCATCAGCCGCCAATGCCCCAGTCGTTCGGTGCGCCTCATCAGCTACGATCAGGTCGAAACTAGGTAAGCCCAGCTCCTGAGCCTCGACTACTCGATCCAGTGATTGGTATGTCGAGAATACAACTAATAACGGGTTTTCCTCCCCTTCCGCTTTACGCTGTGCCAAGGCGAAGCGCTCTGCCAGTGCCTCAGGGTTGGTGGTAGCTGGTAACGCCAGGTCGTAGATATGGATGTCTTCTGAATCCCTAGTGACCTGGACATCGGAACAGACCGCCATCGCGTGCAGTGGCCGCTCGGCATCTGATGACCATGCCCGAAGTGTCTGTGACAGAAGCGAGATCGACGGCACACAAAAGAGCACCGCCCCGCCGGCTGGTACGATGTCTTCTGCCAAGCGAAGCGCAGTAAGCGTCTTGCCCGTACCGCACGCCATCACGAGCACTCCCTTGCCATGCTCAGCCAGACCAGCCTTTACATCTTCGATAGCGGCAAGCTGGTGAAGGCGAGCCTCATGAGGACTACGCCGAGGCAGTTGATCGGGATGCTCGGGGTCAAAGCGAGCCCAGTCAAAGTAACTTGCCGACAGTTCTGCTACTCCTATACGCTGGACTGGTACTTGCTGGTTTGCCAGTACTTTCTCGGCAGTCGAAGACCAGCGTTCCGTAGTCGAGACAAAGAGTCGTGACGTAAACGGTTTCTTGCCAGAACGGGCGAGGAATGTGTCGATGTCACTACGACTAATCTGTTTGTCTACACTGTAGAACTTGCACTGGATGGCACAATAGCCGCCGGAGCGTTCTTTTGCGACAAGATCAATTCCACTATCGTGCTCACCATCTCGCCCAGGCCACTCACTCCATAGCCACACTTGGCTGAACTGTTTCTGGAATAGTAGGTATTCGCTCAAAAACGCCTTGATAAGGCGCTCGAATACCTGACCACGGCCTTGTGGGGTGGAGACATGGTTGCGGATGCGGTCGAACAAGCCATCGGGACCTTGCAGCAAGTAATGGCTTACCCCATCCACCTCGTTACTTATTGATTCTGTTGGTTCTAGTTCCATATCTTATGTGTCTCCTGTGATCTCAGCCGAAAGGTTCTCCTCACGCCTCATGCTATCATCCACCATATGCGTCGTCGTGGATCAGGCTCAATACGCAAACTCCCCTCTGGACGATGGCAGGCACGAATATTCAGGCCGGACGGCAGCAGAGAGAGTCTGGGAACCTGGCGTACTAGGACTGAGGCAGAACAGGCGCTAGTGCGAGCTGAAGCGCAACAAATAGAGGGTCAGTGGCAACCTATGTCCGATAATCCTGGGACTGTCAAAAAGTGGGCTGAAAGGTGGTTACAGCACGTTGCAGGGAGAGTAAGGGAGAGCACATAAGTAATAAAAGTCTAGAAAGATCAAGTTGTGGACGCTAATAATAGTAGCTTAAGCATGGGCGGATTCAAGTGGACAACGCAACGAAACCGGCTAGATTCTCTCTTTACTAAATTATAAGCCTGCCATATGGTTTCCCTAAGCGCTAAATAGTGAGCGAAGGGTTGTCTCGACCGTAGAGAGACATGTTAGGAGGGCTTACCGCATCAAACCTTAAATTCCCGACATTATAAGCCCCAGCAAAACCTCGCTCCGGATCACCATACAAACCATCAGCGTTAGGGAGCTTCGAAATTACCTCCATAAAAACTCTGATAGCATCGGGTTCCCCTCCGATAAGTCCTGTTTTTCGCTGATTGGTGGCCTTGTCTGTCATTTCATAAAGAACACCGTAGCCTAGATAGGCTCCGACTTCGTTAGCCTCTGGAACCGGCTCCGCCTCTTTTCTAGTGTCGACCACTATTTGGTCTCCCATCACAATGGATGGGAGAGTTTTGAAGCGTTCCACCGACGCATCAAAAGTCTTTCGTATTTCTTGATACGAGATCCGTTGGAATGCCGCCTTCTCTCTTAATCTTGCTTCTAAGAGCTCTTCTGGCTCTACTCCGGGGCATCGACCCCTATAAGCGTGGCCAAGACAATGATCAGCAGCCGCTATAATCCTGTCTTTTTTTGTCGCCTCAAGATCAAGCAAGGCAAGCAGCTGGCCGATAGATGATGCCTCTAAATATTGTTCTGGCTTTAAGCCAAAGCCTGGATCGCCTGGACGGTGATGATCGATTTGAATTGTAGCCTTAAGACCATCAACAGCACATTCGATTGTGACAACCTCAACCGAATCAATTTTACGGTCAACACCGTTACCTTTGTATGCTGTGGATGGGAAAACGCGTTTTCCATCTACAGTTGCATAAGAAAATGGTTTGTTGTTAGCTCGTAACAACTCTTCTATACGAGCCATTTCTGGGTCAGATGCTCCTAAAATAAAATTGTAAGTCATAATGTCATGGTATCAAATATTTTTAAGCGCGATAGAGTTGGCAATGTTGGCAACGTTGCCAACTTTGTTTAGGCATAAAAAAAGTACCACTGCGTCAACAGTGGCACTTTCAACAACGAACGACGGGATCTCTCCCGCCGGAAAGGTTTAGTTACGTATTAAACTGTAATACATACACCCTAAACGAACGACGGGATCTCTCCCGCCGGAATACTTCAATAATATACCTTATCAGCCGGGTGTGTCAAGAAAGTTCGTCTTTTTCTGTTTGACAAACAAAATCGTCGAACTCTCCCTCTTCCACCCCAGGAATCGGCATTAAATCACCGTTGGTAATTTTTCCGAACGTTGCCTCAAATTCCTCAAGCGAGATAAGTTCCCCCGGCTCGTTTAATATGTCAATTCTATCCATTTCGTCTCCTTCGTCTTCAAATTGGTTAGATGCAGTAGCTTGTTTACGGCTTTCAATCAATGCGCAATCATAATAACCTACTTTGTTGTTAACTACGTCTTCATTTTCGCCAGCGATGTGTTTTACTGTCGTGCATCCCGGCGTAAACTCAGATACCCTACTACGGAAAGCATAGATGTTAGTTAGCCAGTGAATCATTCCATTACCGTCGGAAATTATTTCGAGTGTCGTCCTAGCTAGGTAAAAGGAAGTCATCCACTGGATCATTGACGGATGCTTATCCCAACATGGCGGAATCCGCATCTCAAAATCTTTGTTTATTCTTTCGACAAAACTTTTAAGATCATCTTTTGGAATTGTTTTCATTTACTCTCTCTTTTCTCTAAAAAAATATGTTTTGGTTTCATTTACAAATCTCCATTTTACCCCCACTAAAAGGGTTTGGTGGGATCTATTACTAGTCTCAACCAAGATTGAGTTTGAGAGTTGCCAAGTGTCTTTCACTTCCAAGACGAGTTCAGGAAAGTGATCATCAATCAAAGCGCAGTTAAGAAAGAAATTAAAGAAGTTGTGGTTATGCCAGTTTTTCAACAAAATTGACCGGTAATTAAAAGCTGTTTCATCATCCCAGAGATTAATTTGTTGCAGCCAACCCATAGGAGCATTAAACAATTCTTCAGTTTTTTCAGCTCTTTCTAGTTTTGATGCCGATTCGCCTAAATCCCAAATCTTACTTGCGTGAGCGGCCGCATGACACATTTGACACACTGGGATCAGTGTTAATAATGTTTGTGGACACAAAAGCCGCTGGGAGTTGTTTTCTAAATCTCCAAAGCTCCACACCT
>JAKBSX010000189.1 GCA_021844725.1 Actinomycetes bacterium
GCGCCCTCCAGTCGACCACCAACGGCTCCATATCATCATCTGAAACCGCTACACGTCCAATATGGAACTCTGAAACCTCAGATCGGATTGATCTTGCCCTTGTGGCCAAAATGTCCCGTAGCTCTACTTCAAGGTTGCTGATCAGGGCTTCATCGTTTAATTTCCATGCCCGGCTATCACCATGTCGTGCAGAGGAAATTCTGAATAAAAATTCTCCTTCACTTGTGCAGTCAGGCCACTTATTAGATGCGAAAGTCACTGCGGTTGTGAGCATCTTGTTCGGTTTTGGCACCAGTACTCCGGAACCAACGGGCCTCTCTGAAAGGGCGTTGGATTCATATGCCAAAAGAGTCATGATTGGCGAGGAATAGTCGATGGTGTCGAGAAGAGCTGAAGCTCGGGAACTGATTTTTTTTAGGAGATTTGCACTCACGTGAGCAGGAGTAGCACAGATCACCTTCTCGGATTCAAAGGTGCTGTTATCGCCGTGGACTTTGAATCCGTCTTTTGTGTTTTCTATCAACCAGACACTGAAATTTGGTACGATAGTCACTCCGGCAGTCACTAAATATTGGTGCATGGCTTGTACGAGGCTGGTTAGCCCGCCCTTGAAGGAATAAAAAGGAGGGTGAGCTGCTTTTTCCGCCCGCATTGTCATTGCGTTGAGCCCTTTGGTTACTGACCTGTGAGATTTTGCGGCAGTGAAATATTGAGGTGCGCATTTGATGAGCGAGAGTTCGAACGCGCTACCGGCATGAATTCCTCCAACTAGTGGATCCACGAGAATCTGGGCTACTTCTTTCCCCCATCTGTCTTGGGCGAATTTACCAACAGTTATATCGCCTGGAATGTTGGCCTTAGCTAGAAGAGGCTCAGCCAGTGCCCTGATTTTTCCGGGTAGTGAGATCAGGGAATTTCCAAAGAAAGTGCCCAAGTCGCTGGGTGCACCGAAAACAGTTCCCTTAGGAATCGGGTGTAACTTGGAGTTGTTATATATATACGCCGAGTTTGTTGCTGGGGAAATAAGTGCAGAATCAAGTTCGAGTTCCTGGGCTAATTCGAGTACCGTTGGGATTCTGGTAATGAACGAATCCGGGCCTGCTTCAACTGAAGCGGATCCAAATTGAGCGGTTTTGATCACGCCACCCAGACGATCAGTAGATTCGAGAATGACGATTTGGGACGGCGGTATGTACTTAGACAGATAGTAGGCGCTGCTTAGTCCAGATATTCCTGCTCCGATAACGATGACGCGACTCATAGCTTCCTCTAATCTACTTATCTTGGGCCCTATTTCTTGCCTGGCGTCTTATATCTGTGCCGTATTGATGCACAAAATCAACCACTGCAGCCAAGGTGTCCGGATTTGATTCTGGTAGTACACCATGGCCGAGATTGAAAATATACCCATCGCATACCGCTGACTCCTCGAGGACTCTTGCTGATTCAGCTATCGTAGTGTCTGTTCCAATAAGTATGTTTACCGGATCTAAATTCCCTTGAAGCCCAACCTTGCCATTTGTCCTGGCGTATGCTTGGTCGAGGCCTATCCGGTCATCTATTCCCAAGGTGCTGCATCCCGAGTCAGCCATGATTTCAAGAAGGTTCGAAGTGCCGACTCCGAAGTGGATCGAAGGAACATTGTATTTTCGAAGGGCTTCGAATATGGCTTTAGAATACGGTGCTACCATTGCACCGTATTCCCGTGGGGACAGAACTCCAGCCCAGGAGTCAAAAAGCTGATAGATGGAAGCTCCAGCCTCTATTTGTGAGCTGAGTGAAGAAATTGCAAGATGTGAGAGCTTTTCCATCAGCTGGTGAAAAAGCTTTGGGTTTGACCTCATCATAGATTTCGTATAAACATACGACTTTGAAGGCCCGCCTTCAATCAGATAGCTAGCAACCGTAAATGGTGCCCCTGCGAACCCGATCAAAGGGACATCTATCTCCTTTGTTAGCAGCTGGACGGTTTTGACCACGTACTCGGTGTCGGCCTCTGGTTCTAATTGTCGAAGCCTTTTGAGGTCATTTTCGCTTCGGAAGGGTTGTGATACCACCGGACCTCTCCCCGGCACCACTTCTATCCCGAATCCTACGGCATATGCCGGCACGACGATATCTGAATACAGGATTACCGCGTCAACGCCGTATCTCCGTAGCGGCTGAAGAGAGATTTCAGCACTTAGGTCCGGATTCTGAATCGTATCAAGTATTGACCCGCTTCCTCTGATTGCACGGTATTCCGGAAGCGAACGGCCTGCTTGTCTCATAAACCACACTGGGACGGTATCGGTGGATTGATTTTTTGCTGCCTCTAATACCAGGTTATTTTTTTGGATCGGGATCAAGTGAGCGAACCTTCCTGTAGTGCTAATTTCAGCTTAGGGGGACATTGAAGATAAACATTGTCTGGTTTTATAATAAATCTCCTTCATCTCGATGGCGGGTCACGTACTCAGCTCCCTGCCCAATCAGAGATTTTAAAAGCTAGAATGTAAAGCTATTTGTTTTCGAGATTGAAAAGGTCCAAGTGTCAAATAATCCGGATCTGGCTGCAGAACAGAAGTTTTTAGCCCACGCATACGACCGACTTGAGTCGATGCGTCGGGCAGCTCAAGAGATGATGGAGTCAGTGTTGGCGACTCCTAAAGGCGGAACTCATCAGGCCCGTGCCGAACGTGATGTGGTGGTGCGTCAAAGTTTGAATCGAATGGAGCGCCTTGAGATTGGTGACCAGGCCCTATGTTTTGGGGGCATCGACTATAGCGGGTCTTTGTCTGAGGTTTCAGAGTTCCATATTGGACGTGTAGCGGTTTCAGATGATGATATGGAGCCGTTGGTGGTCGACTGGAGGGCGCCCGTGGCAGAGCCCTTTTACCGGGCAACGGGCAAGGATCCAATGGAACTTTCACGGAGGCGCCACTTCGCTGTAGAACATAGACAAGTTGTCTCGATCGAGGATGAATATTTCAGTAGTGGCGATTTCAGTGAGTTGCCGGAAGGCGATGACCTCCAACTGATAGGTCCTGGAGCTCTGTTTGCCGCAGTCACCCGGGCAAGAACTGGACGGATGGCAGATATTGTAGCGACTATTCAATCCCAGCAGGATCAGATCATAAGGGCTCCTCTGTCTGAGACATTGGTGGTGCAAGGGGGGCCCGGAACCGGCAAAACGGCCGTAGCTCTGCATCGGGCAGCATATTTGCTTTACACCCATAGGATGCGCCTTGAACTTCAGGGAGTGCTGGTTATGGCACCCAATCGCACCTTTGCTAGATATATAGATAACGTTCTCCCCTCTTTGGGCGAAACAGGGGTCGAGATCCTTACGGTGGAAGGTTTGGCAGGGTTTGGAGAGGCAAGGCTTCAAGAGGAGCCGGAAAAAGAGCTGGTAAAAGGTGATCTTCGTATGGCAGCATTTATTGCCAAGGCCATCAGGGATCGCCAGCGACCGTTGAAAGTGGATCAGTATTTGGCCATTGGGGCCTTTATGGTGAAGATTTCAGTTAAAGATTCGGTTGAGGCGGTTAGGATTGCCCGCAGGCGAAGCGGTTCGCACAACCAACGGAGAAAATTTGTAGAGTCGTTTTTAGCAGTGCGATTGGTTGAAAAGTACCTCGCCAAGCGGGAACTTCGGGTTAGGGACGATTTGACGGTTTCGGATATAGCTGTTCCTGAGCCTGACCTGGTGCCTGGTGGCGATGATGAAAAAGATGTCCGTAAAGACATTGCCATAAGGGTTCGAAAATCAGCTCAGTTTCAGGCAGTCATCCAAAGGATCTGGCCAAAACTGACCCCGGAGACCTTCCTGAGCGATCTTTATTCCCATATGCCGCTGATACGACTTGCTGGAAGGGAAGTTTTTACCGAGGCTGAATTGGCGCATTTGCATCGACCCAATAGCAGAAGTGAGTCTCGATTTAGCTGGTCAAGGGCAGACGTCATTTTGCTAAATGAGGCCCGAACCCTGATCGGCAACTACTCTAGCAAGGGAAAGAATCCGGATGAGGAGCGGGGATATGGCCATATTATCGTTGATGAAGCTCAGGATCTCACCCCCATGGCGGCCAGAATGATTGGACGATATTCGCTATCTGGATCTATGACTCTGGTTGGCGATACAGCTCAGTCGACATCGCCTTTTGGGTCGCGTAGCTGGGATGAGGTGATCGCTCCATTACCAAAGGCAAAGTCAACTTCAATAGTGCAATTGAATGTCAACTACCGCACCCCGGAAGAAGTTATGGATATTGCAGGCGAGGTAATGAAGAGATTCGCACCTGAGCTGGATTTGGCGACTTCAATACGAAAGAGCGGAGAATCTGTGGTCTTGGTCAAGACCCAGTCAGATGATTTTGATCAGGTTCTTATTTCAACTGTTGAAGATGAAATGGGAAAGGTTGATTTTGGCACCGTTGGTGTCATCGTTCCCCGTGACCGCGTGGACCGCGTTAAGTCAATCTTGAATAACGCCGGGATAGAGGTGGGCATCAGCCTGGCCACTCCGGTTTCTGTCCTTGCAGTAGATGAGGCCAAGGGCCTAGAGTTTGATTCTGTGGTTATAAGTGGCGCTAACCGGTTGGTAGGTAATTACTCAGAAAATCTACAGGCTTTATACGTCGCGATGACACGGACTACGAAACGTTTGATAATTTTAGACAATCAAGACACACCAGAATTTGTTGTTAGATTAGTATCAAGCCATAATTAATAGTAGAAAATTTGTGCGCGGTATCCGCGATTGGTTTAAATCGAATGAAGGGGTAGATAACTAGTCTCATGACTCAGGCAATTTCAGCTCAGTCTGACCATCTCGGTGGAGGTATCAGATTCAATAAGCCCACCATGCTTGGAGTAGGCACAATGGTGTGGCTTGGTTCGGAGTTGATGTTTTTCTCCGGCCTTTTTGCCGCTTATTTCTCGATTAGGGCAAATAACGTCGGTCCCTGGCCCATGGGCGGGATCAAGTTGGATGTCATCCAGTCGGGAATATTCACCGTGATCTTGGTTTTAAGTTCGTTTACTATGCAGAAAGCTGTTTACGACTTAGAGCATGACAGGCGAAGATCGGCCAGAATCTGGATCGTAATAACCATGATTATGGGTGCTGCATTCCTTGCCAATCAGTTCTATGAGTGGACTCATGCTTCATTCTCGGTTTCCACGAATGCGTTTGGCTCCATGTTCTTCATCATGACTGGACTACACGGTCTTCACGTTTTCCTTGGTCTTGTGGCTATGGCATTCCTGCTAATCAGGGTTGGCGGTAGGTCAAAAGACCCGGGACTGCTTCCCGTAATGCAGTCCATCAGCTATTACTGGCACTTCGTTGACATTGTTTGGATTGCCTTGTACGCGTCATTGTTCCTGGTTCACTAGGAGAGGGTCAGTTGAGTTTCCATAAAAAAACAGTTGGAAGATTGCTTGTGCCGGTTGCGCTTGGTGTTGCTGCTTCAGTAGCTGGTATGGCTTTATTTTCGCAGGGGGCTTCGGCTGCAACATTGAGCAGCAGCTCGGTTGCCAAAGGTGTGAGTTCTGTTACCTATGGGGGAACCAGAGGTTCTAGTAAAGCGCCGATCACAACTCTGAAATTGAATCCATCGACAATCAAGCTCGGTCATACGCTTTTTGTGGAGAACTGCTCAAGCTGCCACGGTGACGCTGCTCAGGGAACTAGTCGAGCTCCTAATCTCCAGGGTCTAGGAGCGGCAACGATAGACTTCTGGGTTTCTACAGGGCGGATGCCGTTAGCAGATCCGACGGCCCAGGCCGCCATCAAGCCTCCAAGGTTCAATAGGTCACAGACTCTGGCCATTGCCGCGTACGTCTCCTCGCTAGCAAGCGGTGGACCACCAATACCGCAGGTGAATTTGGGCGCGGCTTCGCTAAGTGCTGGAGAAGGGTTATTCTCAACTAACTGTGCAGCTTGCCACACCATAACTGGGGTTGGAGACGCCCTAGCTGACGGAGTTTACGCTCCGTCGCTCTATACGGCTACGCCTACCCAGATAGCAGAAGCAGTTCGAACCGGACCGGGTAATATGCCCAGGTTTGGCACTAGCAACTTGTCCAATCAGCAGGTTGCTGACATTGTCAAATATGTAAAGTACCTACAGAATCCGAACGATGCAGGTGGAATTGGTTTGGGTCACGTAGGGCCTGTCGCTGAAGGTTTTGTTGGAATATTGATTGGTTTAGGTGCGCTTATGATAGCTGGGTAGGCGTAGCCGTATAG
>JAKBSX010000190.1 GCA_021844725.1 Actinomycetes bacterium
GGCCATGCTGACGTAACCAATCGGCTCTTTGCCTCGGGTTCCTTTTACAATGGCGGTCATTATGAGACACCTCCGAAACTTTCTTGTGCTGATAACTGCATCTGATGTCTATGGTCGAATTTCGAGAACTCAAGAACCCGCTCTAGGGGAAGCGCGAGAACAGCACCGCCTTGTCGGGAAAGGAGAACGACCAGTTCGTCAATGTGGTATTGATCCGATGTATCTAAAGCCACATAACCAATTAGCTGTCTCACGGTTGCCTGGAGAAGGTTTCCTGGATTTATAGTGGTCTTGATTTCAAACAAACTGCCACCAACTAAGAAATCCCCGTCAGCTCCACCTACCCACTTCCCGCCTCTAAATACCGGATTGTCTATAAACAGTGGGCTATGTCTAATGCCTTGGAAATTTGCACTGCGTAACACTGCAACTGAAACCTGAATAATGTCATCGAGCACTTCGCTCGCAACCGGCATCCGTTTAATCAGATCCATCAAAACCGGATAGTTCTCTGCCTTGATGCCGGCAATCTCGCTGTTTCTCAGCCTCTTCATGTCTCTGATGAATCCAGCCCAATCATTTGAAGTCCTGAGATAACTGAGACCATCTCTGTACTTCGTGAGTTCATCTGCATTGCCGCTGCGAAAAACGTTTTCAAGTACTCCGGCAAAATAAACAACCCAAGCATCGTCAGTCCTAGTCCAGGGGTCGTCTTTGTACTTATCCCATAGAACCGCCAGGGCATCATGAAATACCGCCAGGTTTTCAGCCATAGCCAAGCTCGCCGATGTAGCGTAATAATCAATCTCGCAGCTCTGGCGCAAACGAAACTCAACAGCATTTCCAACTATAGACCATGGATAACCAGCTAAATCCCCAGCAGGCATTATTGTCGTCAAACCCTCTACCTGCGGCCTAAGCAGCCCTACAATTGCCGGAATGTCAAAGTTGGTATCAACCCACTTAGACACCTGGCTCCCTGGATCTTTCAACTGTCTTGTTAGTGACATTTCAACTCCTTGTTTCCGTCTTATCTATATGTATGCACCGGGTTCAGATCACCTTTTAGACCAGGCAAAACATTGCGCTAAAACCAAACCCACAAGAGACTTCTGTAGCTCGTGCATACATATAGATATGGAACAAAACACAAATACAGCACTCAAAGAACAGGGGTGGGAGGAAGTCTCGCTTCCGCCACTGCGGTCGTTACAGCCCAATGCTTTTCATGCAGTCGCCTATGCCAATAGGGGCTGGTCATGTTTTGCACTGTCACCAAACTCCAAGCTCCCGCCAAGGGGGTCTCACTGGATAGAGGAAGCCACTACAGATAAAAACGTCTTGGCCGAAATGTTTAGACCCGAGAACGTGAACGTTGGTATTCGCACCGGAGAGATCAGCAACCTAATGGTGGTCGATATTGACTGCCATGATGGTGGGGCAAATGGACATCAGTCAATTGGAGCACTGGCAAAGCAGGGCTTCTTGCTTCCTATGGGCAACGCCAAGCACGGGATTGGAATGGTATCGACTCCCACAGGGGGACTGCATCTCTATTACGCCATCCCTCCTGGTGCGAAGATCAAGAACTCAACCAGTGAGATAGCACCTGGCATTGATATCAGGGGTGAAGGTGGTTATGTGGTGGGTCCGCCGAGTAAGACCGACAAAGGCGAGTACAAGTGGAAGCAGTATCCAGTACGGCTCATGTCCGCTCCTGAATGGTTAGCGGAAGCAGCTAAACAAACGCCTCCCCCTCCGCGCCCACAGTACCGTGCCACAAAGCCGACCGAGGAAATTCCACCAGTCGTCGCCGAGATGCTGAAGGACCGGCTAAACCGGATTGCTTCTGCCTCAACTGGTCAGAGAAACGAAACTCTCAACCGTGACGCTTTTTATCTCGCCAAGTTCATCGGTAAAGGATTCAGCGTCGAGGATTTAGAAGGTTGGCTCCTAAATGCGGCTATGGCTTCCGGTATGCCAGCATATGAAGCACACCGCACTATCGAAAGTGCGCTTAGAAGCCAGATGCAAAGGCCACCAGGATCTCCAACTATGCCTTCCATGCACAAAGGTTTCTAACAACTTTTGAGGCTCGTGCATACATATAGATATGGAACTAATTACAAACCAATCAGGCAAAGTTAAGTCCGCATCGGATATTCTGCGCCAGTACCGTGTCTATAACCCGAATCTAGCTATTGCGCCACTTCAACCTGGAACCGACCAACACTGGTTGGAAGTACCGATTGAACAACGCTACCGCCGCCCCGCTGAATGGCAAACCCAACAGTGGCCGGATGGTGCCAATGTAGCAATCGCAACAGGAGTAAGAAACCGTCTCATCGTTATAAACCTGAGCACCAATAGTGCAACCACTGAGTTCATTGACCAAATTGCAGACCACGGTGGGGATTTGAGTCCTTATGCAGTTCGCACTCCAATCGGAGTTCAGTGGTATTACCGCACTCGATATGATCGGGAGTCGATTCCTACCGCAGCCTCCACCATAGATACACCTGGGTTTAAAGTTATTGCCGAAGGCCAATATGTTGTCGCTGCCGGTTCTCTGATAAATGGTTGCGAGTGCAAAGCACTGCTTGACCAAACCCTCGATGTCGCTCACCTGCCAGTGCTGCCAAAGTACTTCGCCGATGCTCTCGGCTTTGCCGAAAAGTCAACGTTCGAGTCTTCGATGCCATCGTCAGAAGTGGTAGTTGGCAAATTTGGGATCCGGCCAAAGTTTTAGTTAGCTAAAACCCCAGCTCACAAGCTAAATCGAAACCTCGTGCATATGTATAGATACAGGCACAAAAAATCTCGACGAAATGGAAACGAACCTAATGGCTAAAAGAGGGAAATCAAAAGTAAATTGGGAGCAGCTCGATCTCTTTGCTGAACTCGATGATCAACCGACCGAAGGAGTCGAAAATGGAAAATCCATATCTACCAGTAGCCCGACAGTTTCTGCGGGATCATCCGCAACTATTCAAGGAATCGACTCCCGAAGTCAAAGAAGAGATGGCACAGATGATAGCGGATCAGGTACTGGTACAAGTGAGAGCACTGACCCCAGCATTCGCCGAGTCACAGATAACCCCACAGATGACACAGGAGCAGATCAAGGGCGTGACCAACATGGCGAAGATGAGAGCCGAGGAAATGGCCTATCACGAGGTGATGTACGCGATGCTCGAACCCTACTAGAGGCTCAACGCTTTCAGCTTCCCTCAACTCACACCCTGGTTCCAAGTGGAGCCAAAGCCAGAGCTGAGGCCAACATTGAAGCCATACGGGTTCTAAATAGCATCAAGAGCGCAAGCGATGCAGCAAGTCCGGCCTACGCCACAGCCTCAGAGCAGGAAGTTCTAGCTCGGTATTCAGGTTGGGGTGCATGTCAGGAAATCTTTGACGAGCAAAGCAGTAATTTCACCGATCTTCGTAACGAGCTAAAAAGTCTGCTTTCAAACGAAGAATACGTTGCAGCTCGTCATTCGACCCTAAATGCTCATTACACCGACCCTTCGATTGCAGATGCCATGCTCACTGCTCTTGAGAGCCTCGGACTCCCCCCTGGTGCAGCAGTCCTCGAACCTGGTTGTGGAACTGGGAACTTCATCGGCCTTCGGGATGGATACGGCTTCGTTGGGGTGGAACTCGACCCGACCTCTGCTTCTATTGCTGAAATGCTTTATCCTGATGCAAACATTCTTGCCCGAGATTTTGCAGATAAAAAAGGCGGCGGCTTTGATGCAGCTATTGGTAATGTGCCGTTTGGAGACTACAAAGTTGCCGATCCCGAATTCAACTCCGCTGGACACAACATCCACAACTATTTCATTATCAAGTCACTCCGTCTGACTAAACCTGGCGGTCTGGCAGCTTTTGTCACATCGTCCTACACCCTCAATTCCCGCAACCCTGCCGCCCGAATAGAAATGGCACGCTACGGGGAATTCTTAGGCGCTGTACGTCTTCCGAATCAAGCACACAGCCGAGTTGCCGGCACGACAGTTCTCACCGATATTATTTTGTTCCGGCGCAGCGCTGAGGTAGCCAGCGTCAATGAAGCGGCAAGCCAGGAGTGGATACAGACCCAACCTATTGAGGACGATGTACGCACTAACAGCTACTTTTTGAACCACCCAGAAATGGTTCTCGGCCAGGCGGTGATTACTAAAGGCCGCTTCGGGCCTACGTTGGAAGTGGAATCGGATCCAGATACCTCGCTTTCAGCTCTACTTGGCGAACGTCTTGGCCAGATCACAACCCAAGCTCTCGCCCAGGGACGTGGATATTCCTCCGACCTTGGGGCTTTAGAAGAAGAAGCCGATGTCATCAACCACAAAAGAGTCGGATCCATATACCAAGATGAGAACGGTGAATTCGTTCTCACTCACTCTCATGGCCGAATTGAGCCTTATCCGGTCAAAGGTGCAGCAGCAGTTTCAGAACTCCGTCAGCTCCTAAAGATTCGTGACACCTATGATAAGTTACTGATTGAGGAATCCAAGCCCCATGGCGACCCAGAGCCGGTGCGAATGGTGCTGAACGAGGTCTATGACACCTACGTGGCCAAATACGGCCCTATAAACCGATTCACCCTCTCGAGTCGCAAGCAGCTCGATGATGACGGTGTAGAGCGCATGGTCAAGGTCTATCCAAAGCTGGGCGGCTTCCGCAAAGACAAGATGTTTCGTGCAGTTGCAGCACTTGAGAACTTTGATGAGGAAACCGGAATCGCAACCAAAGCTGCAATATTCTCCCACTCGGTTCTGAGTAACGACCCTGGCATTTTAGGTGTCGATGATCCCGCCGAAGCCATTGCTGTATCGCTTTCACAAAACGGACACGTTGACCTTGTAGCAGTATCTCATCTACTTGGAATGACTGAAGCTGAGACCATTGAACAAATTAAGGATCTGGTCTTTACCGATCCCGTATCTGGTACACTCATCGACAGCGCCAGCTATCTTTCAGGTAACGTCCGTACCAAACTCGCTCAGGCTTGCCAAGCACTAGAAGCTGGAGATGAATCCCAAGCCCGCAACGTAGCCGCCCTGGAAGCGGTAGTTCCGGCTGATCTCGCCATTAGCGAAATTCGCATGCGCCTCGGCTCTACATGGATTGCAGCGGAAGTCGTAGAAGAAGCCTTCAACACAATTACCAGCAATTTCTCGTGGGATAAGACCACAGTCTCCTATGAAGAGTCCATAGGCCACTGGCAAGTCAAATCCCCTGGCCGAAGCCACCGCTCTACTGCAATCACACATGAGTACGGTGTACCTGGACATATGGATGCAACAAAGATCCTCGAAAATCTTCTCAACAACCGTGAAATTCAGATTCGAGTCATGGTTGACGAAAAAATGGTCATAGAACCCGAACTAACTGCTCAAGCTCGTGATAAAGCTGACTTGTTGCAGCAAAAGGTGATTGAAACCATCATTGCCACACCGCATTTGGCCGAACGGGTAGCACGCACCTATAACGACCGATTCAATGCAATCGTTCCCCGTTCCTACAATGGAGACCATCTCCAACTCTCAAGCCTTTCACGCTCGTTCAAACCTCATGACCACCAGAAAGAAATGGTTGCCAGAATCCTCCACTCCCCAACAGCACTTGCAGCCCACCCAGTCGGTGCCGGAAAGACGGCTGAGATGGTTATTGCGGGCCAGATACTGCGTAGGTCAGGCAAGATCAAAAAACCCCTCTATGCCGTACCCAACCACATGTTGGAGCAGTTCGCCCGTGAGTACCTACAGCTCTATCCCAATGCAAAGATCCTTGTTGCTGATAAAGATGAGGTAACCCCAGCCTCAAGAGCCGAATTTGTCTCCCGCTGTGCAACTGAATTCTGGGATGCAGTAATTATGAGCCACAGTTCATTTGGCCGGATTCCTTTGTCTGTTGAAACCGAACGTGAGTTCCTAATGGAACGCCACATCGAACTCGAAACCGCCCTGTCAAGGTTTGCAGGATCAAGTGAAGCAACGGTAAAAGCTATTGAAAAGAAGGTGACTCGAGAACTAGCCAAGCTAAAGTCCCAGATGGACTCCATTTCTCGTGACGACAGCTACACCTTTGAGCAGATGGGAGTGGACTATATCTTTGTCGATGAAGCCCACCTGTACAAGAACCTGGCCACCATCTCATCCTCCTCAGAGCTGTCGATAGTGGGTTCCCAGCGGGCGACTGATCTCGAATCTGAATTTCACGGTTGTTG
>JAKBSX010000191.1 GCA_021844725.1 Actinomycetes bacterium
GTGGGTTGATGCTGAGTGGGCATCCGGTTGCCAACGGGCATTCCAGGGTATTGCCCACCAGCCTGCTGCTGTTGCTGGAGATTTTGATAATAGGCCATTTGCTGCTGTTGCTCATTTGTCATTGACTCATTAGTATTATGGCCATCATCATCCGACAACTTGGCCAATTGAATATACTAACATGCGGTAACTCGAAATTTGGGAATTTGGAGTATACGTATGAGCTTAGTCGAAATATATTTCTCTCAGCCAACGAAACCGTCTCAGTCGCCTTGATGAAATAGTAAGAAGTGGAGTTTTAATTGAAAGGTGTCTCAGCAGTTACAGCACCCCCTACGTATTTAGCTCAATCTGGTGGTTGTCTTGATTATGGAGACGCGCACTGTTTCTTCCTGGAGATAAGGCTGAAAGAATGAAAGAAAACGGTTGGAGCGTCATTGACGAAAGTTGTGACCCCTGCCCAAGTTCGCACGAGGGACTCGGCTTTCAGAATCCAGCCAGCCCTAGCCGACTTGGTGCGTCTCGTGCTGGCCTTTGTGAAGATGCAGGGTAGAATGACAATGATACCGACTAGAGGTTTATTGGCATGGATATTGCCGATATGGCTGGTAATTATTGGATCAACTATCGCTGCCTATATCCTATAGTGGTGTGGATTTCGATTTTCAGGGTTCACAAGACTCAGGAGTCAGGAGCAGTCATTTGAAGTTTGTCCTTTCGTCTAGACTCGAGTCCGTTTTGTCGATCTAAATCAATCATGGGAGGTTTGCTAGGGGCTGCACTTGCCAAGTCCGTGAATACTGACAATGCATTGTACTCCGTACGACCAGTTCATTCAGCTGCTGGCCAACGACTCCCTTTCTGCGCGATTGCGAGACAGCGGAAAGAGGATATCACCTCCCGAAGCAAGGTACTTCTGTCCCCAACAGTGAGCCGTTGTGATCCAGATGCGCTGGCCAGCCTCTGCATTCCTTACCCACTGATCACCTCTGTTCGTTGATTAGGCTAGAGATGCGTGATTCCAAGTGGTGGGCTTGAGGAGGTTGGTATGCTGGGACTCCACAGGTTACATGCTATTCTGGTCCAGTTGCGGACGAGACCGTGTCCGTGTTCGGTGAAGACTGAAGACAGTTTCAGCCGTCCAGTAGTTCAGAAAGACATGCTTGGAGAGTCGTTCCCCCCTCTGGCCCCAATGTCCAGAGTATCCTCCAGGCATGTCTTTGGGCTTTGGGGACTTCTGGAGCGATGGACAGGCGGGCTGGACGAGGGCGTTGGCCGTCGGACGGAGTACCGGTAATATTACGCGGTATTGGTGGGGAATGGGCGACTGGCAAATCACGACTCCAATACCTCACTGGACTGATCCAATAATGCGCGCTGCCAAGAGGAGATTGTCCCCACTAGAAGGTCTGGACAAACTTAGTACCGGCCGGATTCCAGCCGTGCACTTGTCACCACTGCGACTCTTGCTTCCTGATTCGAGCTTTTATGAGGGGGAGGAAGGAAAATCTGGAGCTGGACGAAGGGGGTCTCTGGGTAACTCGTCCTCTAACTCTAGGGAACGTAGTGTCAAGGAAATTGGTCGCTAGTGAAGGCGAGGCAACCAAGTTGGGGGAGAGTGACAAGCGGTGGGGCAGTCACGTACGGTAAGGCACACGTGAGACACCGCCTTCCTCTCTGCACCGGCACTTTGCCTTCTTCGACCAACTTCCCAGCTCTCCCCGTTTCCCTCTTTCTCTCGTCCTGAACCCAAACCCTGCGAAGCCAAACGCGTTACTCGATTTGGTCATCCTCCCTTCCCCTCAAAAGCATCATTCCTCTTTGGGCATTTGTCTTCAAGTCCCCCAGATCCTTCCTTTTATTATTTGACGACTCGATCCGAACAATTCTTCTCGTCGCCTCCTCCATTTAAATTCAATCATGGCCGACATCACCGCTGTTGGTGAGGAGAACCCTTCGCCCACTCAGGACGAGCTGCAACAGGCCGCCGGTAACGGCGCCGCTGACAACCGCGGTACCAAGCGCTCTCGCATGAGCGCCGACGACGACGATGATGACGAGGATAAGCCCGGTCGCGAGCGCAGAAAGATTGAGATCAAGTTCATCCAGGATAAGTCGCGTCGCCACATTACGTTCTCCAAGCGGAAGGCGGGTATCATGAAGAAGGTGCGTACATCCGCGTCTCGAGTACCAGCCTCACAACATCTGCTTTGCAGCTCCCTGCATTGCGATATCTACCATTTATCTTGTCCCTTTTATTCAAATACATCGTCATCTTTATTCCTTTACCGCGAGAACGTGTATTGTTGGATTCCCACTGACATGTCGATGCGGTCGCGTAACAGGCATACGAACTCTCCGTCCTTACTGGAACCCAAGTCCTTCTCCTGGTCGTGTCCGAGACTGGTCTCGTCTACACTTTCACAACTCCCAAGCTGCAGCCATTGGTGACGAAGCCCGAAGGAAAGAACCTTATCCAGGTGAGTCTTTGCCCAGGCCGACTTTCTTCGCACGAGACTGACGTCCCCTGAACCCTAGGCCTGCCTCAACGCTCCCGACCCCACTGCCAACGAAAATGGCGTCGATGCCCCCGATGTTCCTGCTGAGACTCCCGAAGATGTGAGCCACAGCAACGTCAATGCCCAGCAGTCGAGTATCCCTCGACCTGCGGGTATGCACCCAGGCTACATGACAAATGAGCAACAGCAGCAAATGGCCTATTATCAAAATCTCCAGCAACAGCAGCAGGCTGGTGGGCAATACCCTGGAATGCCCGTTGGCAACCGGATGCCCACTCAGCATCAACCCACTGCGTAAACTTACGCATGTGTAGCCACCCAGAGAAATGGAGAAGCTTAGATTGCGTTGCAATCCATATAGCTTCTTCTCGCGCAATCGCGCACTCTCTTGGCCCTATCTTGATACCCAGCGAATCCACGATTGTTTACCCTAAATCCGGTCTTCGTTGTATAACAAACCTACGCAAGACAATAACCTTTCCTCATAACCTAACCTGTGTATATCCTGAGCCGCCTGGCTCTGAATGTTGCAGGACGCTAAATACTCAATTCCGGCGTTTGGCAATATTTTTTTTTTTCCCTCTGCTATCTATCCCGTTTAATGACGTCGCCCTCTCCCCTCTTTTCCCTCGCGAAAATGGTCAAAAATCCCAGAAAAAAAGAAAATAGAGAAAGAAACATGAGCGCCCGGGATGGTGATTGATCGATGCAGGCTATGTGCAACCTTGACCTGAATCTCGATATTATTATTTGATCTTACTGTCCGTCACCTCATAATCATTTCCTAGACGAGGGGGAAGATGCGGTGTTTCTGGTGCCTTTTCGTCTTGATTTATTCTCATATTACTTAACGGCGAACGTGGTTGTCTTTGATTCAATAGTCTGCGGCTTGTCGTGCTCTTTATTTCCTAACCTATCTCTGTTCTCTTATCTTTCTCGATTTCCCCTATGCGATGAGTGATTGCCTTCCTCCCAAGATGATTGTCTTCCTCGATACAATACTGGCTTGCGGGCAAGTGGAGAATAATAGCTCAGGCAGCAGGAGACACTCGTGGAGAGAGGCAAATGGCTCTGCTCAAAGTTGTTTTGGGAGTGTCCGATATGATAAATACGTCATGTATGGTATGGAGAAAATTGGACTTTCCTTGACTACTCTTACAAATGCAACTCTTAAAGAAATACATATGATTCTATATTGACTGAATGGGTATTATAAAGCTCTTCAACAGCCCGTACTCAGCAGCATCTCTGAGGCCAATTCTTCCCACTCCCAAAGAGGTAGATATATCGGGTATATAGTGTAGATAAAGCATAGGAAGAAAGCGGAAGGCATAAAGCAGAATATATAGGGAAATGCCACGATGTTTGATAATAAATTCATGGAGTACTATACATATCTTGTGTTTCTGTATTCAGAACAATAAAGGGCGAAAGGCGGAGACTGCGCCAGGTCAGATCGGACATGTAGGGTCCACGACTCCACGGTAGGTGTTACTGGTCTGGCGCATGCCTGTTGATTGGGTTTGCTTCCGGGTCGGGTGGTTCTCGTTCACGGGCTAGCGGCTCCTCTCGCTCTTGCCTTCTCTGACTACTAGTCCCGGTTAGACGAGCTAGGTACTGTATACCTGTTCGCCAAACCCCTAGGGCGTTCCTCGAGCCTGCGAGGAGACGGTCTCGGGCGGTGTCCGAGTACTGCGGTTGATCTGATTCTTGAGGAATTAGTGGATTATGTGAAGTGTCGAAGGAAGTCCCGTATCCGGTGGAGGCGGGTTGTTGGTCTCTATTATTAGCAGCTGCGGGTTGGACTGGTGTTCGCCGTTTGGGGAGGAGAAGGGCATGCTCGGTGCCCGAAAGGGATGTTCTTCTCGGTTTGTTGCGAGCCTCGTGAACAGAGTGGGGAGTCCGACGTGGGCCCCAGCCCGATGGGAGACGGGGCGCGTTGCTTTTGCTCCGCGGGCGGTTTTGGATTGGGTCGACTGAGAACCTGGTGAGGAGGGACGATCGTGCACCCGTGTCATTTGTTGCCTCCACGTCAGAGTCATCCAACTCGGCCCAGATGGAAGTTGGATCCATGTTGGAGGAGGCGGAGGCTCGTTTGGACATTGTTGAGTATAGTGGGAGACTAGGTGCTCGCTGGCGGTGGTATTCATGGAAGGTGTTGGTTGAGCGAAGCAAGGGTTCTCGTTCTCCGAGGCGGTTCTCTTCATCCTCTAGTTCCAGCCTGAGAGGAGATTCTGTGTTTTCGTCAATAGCGGCCATTCCGGGCCCTATGGCCGTTTGGGATGGACCGGCGGATGCTATGGGTGCATGGCTGTCAACGTCCTCTAATCGCCAAGATAGGCAGAGGACACCGGCCAGAAGGACTACTGTACCTAAGGCGATGAGTCCGGCATGGAAGCCCGTGAGCCGGGACATTTGGCGAAAGTATATTAGACCGTCTAAGATGGCGATGATGTTGTAAATGCAGAAGACAAACGGGTAGAGAACACTGGTACTGCAAAGCTTCAAACCTCGATGAAGGTAATACAATTGCAGGAGAGCAAGTCCGATCATAGAAAGCAGAATTATCCACGACTGCCAGCGATTGAATTGATTATGGCGATCCACGATTGTCCGGACGAGTAACTCCACGGCCGACTTGGCTAAGAGCAGCGAGTGGGCAGAGAGAATGCCGCTTATCAACCCGTAACATAACCCACGTATGAGACGGACACGGCTATGCGTGATATTCAGGTGTGGTGTATACGAATTTCGGAGTATAGGGTGTTTCGATCGAGGGGAAGTGATGGCTTTGAGGAGTTTCGATCCGGCGAAAATGACTACTGACAACACAGTTGTCGCGGCCACCCAGAGGATAAAGCCCCAGCCACGGAGAAGCTCGAGGAGTTGATCAAGGGTGTGCGCTGGCTCTCCGATAGCACCAAAGACCGCGATCAGAATTGCGCCGCCACACACCAGAAGGGTACCGATCAATGAGTATCGAGTGAAGGCTTCTCCGAGGATCAACGTAGCAAAAATGGTATTGAAGACGAGGCCCGACTGTTGGAAGGAATTTAGTTAAGCTTAGCATTTGGGGAATTCGGGTCACTGACTGCTTGAAGCGTCGAAAGCACAGGAAGCGGAAGTGTTGTGATCTGGATTGTACTCCCGACGATGTTTGAAACAACAAACATGAACATTCCCAGCTGCACGAAGTCAGCGTGCTGTAACTAGCAAAAGGCTTCACTGCTCATTCATACCTGCCATCGCCGCCGCTTGTAGGGAGGTCTCCGTGATTCGTATGGGTGTTTTCCATCTTCAAGAATATGCGACTTGCGCTGGAGGGTCAGTCCGATCGCTTGGAGGCTAGTCGAGATCAACCCGACAAGAACCCCGATCTGAATAATGAAATCGCATTAGCCATTGAAAGATAATAGATATTGTATTCCAATATAGAACCTACCGCGACACTCCCCTGCGGCGACAGGCCACCAAGATTGCCCATCACGGGGTATCCTCATGCATTGGATACAGAGTGGGGAGAGGACTAAATTCGGGCACCGCACGGCATCAGACAGAACGAGTGAAGAGATGGCGAGGAGGGTTGGCCATGTTGGTATAATGTAGAGCTTCTAAGTTGCAAAGGATAAGAGGAACGAGAGTATGGAGAGCGAGAGACCAAGGAGATGGGGAGG
>JAKBSX010000192.1 GCA_021844725.1 Actinomycetes bacterium
GGAAAGTCAGAACCTGAAATCGATATATTAGCATTATAGCCAGCCCATAATGTGCTAACAGGGGCACACACCATAGGTAATATGATGATGAGGGACCAGATCAAGCACCATATTCAAGACAGCGGGTGAACTAGAGAGGGCCAGATCATAGTAGAAGGACCTGAAATCGTCCATGATATCTTTACTGGTTTTGCCGTATATCAGTTCCGTAGGCTCTGTGGCTCGCGATGTAGTTGCAACCCGGGAAATCAGATACGGGAGCGACCCTCCCGCATGGGAGAGAATCTTTCGGCAATTGGGATATTTCTGCGTCACGTTGGCAATAATCAAATCAACAGCCGTGCGGGTAGTTTCGTGGGGATAATCAATGGCTGGTTGTGGAAGGATTGGGTTTGTCCAGGTGGTGTTCACTGGGTGCGTGGGATGCACAAAGACCACTGCCTTTCGCGCGTCGAGGTCTTCCCAGATGGGAGTGAAGAGACTGTGGCCTAGGTAGTTATTCCCATCTCCGTACCTCGTAAATAAAGTAACACCGTCGGCCTTCAGGACATCCAGTGCGTATTCAATCTCAGATAGGGCTCCAGGTATATCTGTAAGTGAAGGGAGAGTCGCAAAGAAACCAAATGAGTTCGGGTGCTGCTGGCGGAGACCGGCAGCGTACTCATTTACCTGCCTGGCTAGAACCCGTGCTGATTCTGTATCAGGAGAAATGGATGCACCAGGTGCTGTTAGTGACAGGATTGCCTTCTGGATTCCATTGCTTGCCATGTTCTGCAAGGATGCTTCAGGGCTCCAATCTGGGGTTGGCCAGCCGGATGGATCGCCACCAGCTTCTTCCAATGCTACGCTCGGTCAACATAGGTCTTTCCAATGCAATGTCAGCGGACGAACCAGCTTTGTATACCCGAGGCAGGAAATGATGATGCGTGTCGATTTTATACGGTAAATGTGGCTGGACACTGGCTAGTCCAATACCGGCCAACACATGTATACAGACAGGGACGGCAATGAATCTCATATTAAGACGCTTTGGTATGTGCTTAGAGGTTTTGGTTTGGTAAGACTACAGAAAGCCCGTGCCAGCAAGAGCCTGGACCCTTCTTATATTATCTGACACCGTCCTGCCGGCTAAGAGCTGAATGGTACAACAGCCGAGGACAGTCGCAACAATTCATCACAATTGGCTGATGCATTCCGATTTCTCATATTTCGGAGTAGATTCCGGCATGATTTCCCCAACATCCCCACGGTCTTCGCCTTCCCCATAATTCCCCGCTTTCTCGGGAGAGGAACCTAAAAATGGACAAATAGCCTTCCTGTTGGTACGCTCGGAGGACAGGATTCTTGATTTCCCCTTTCCTTTCGGGTCACATTCCGGGATACGGGAATGGTTTGTTCTGGTTTTAACAGCATATCCAATATCTGTGGTCTAATACTACTCTACTGCTATCAGACGCCGATGTTGATGACACGGTTATCGATAGGGTGCTCGCACAACGCGAGTGCTTTTTCCATTCTTCCACCTAAACATTTGCTGTCATCACCGCTGCAACGGGATAGCCATAGACAGGTAGGAAGCAGCACTTGATACCAGCAAGCAACAATCGTCAGGGACCTGCATGTTAACTGACCAAAGTCAAATGTTTGATACGGCAGAGCTGTGTATTCCCTGTCTTATTTTCAGCCAAAGAATCTTTACAGGAAAAACAGCTGTATTCTACACATGCCACAGGGTCGGCGAATAACATAACCTACCATACAAATTCGTCGGGTTTTGCTACACTACAACAATGCAGCACTGCTGGCAGTCCGCACAGTTTCAGTCTCTCTCTATCCGGCAATCAAAGCTCCTGGGCTGAACTTGGAACACCCCCATGAGAGCTCTCACGGGACCTCAGAAGCCATCGCCTGCCGTATCAAAGAGCTGTGCGGATACCGAGCATTATTCTGGTCAGTTTCACCTCATCAAGGGCGACAAGCTGCCTTTAATCATGGAACGGGCCGCAAATATTAATTACTCTTGAGGCTTCCCGTTGCGCTGTTAAATGCCCATCACTACATCTGAATTCCTTTGCCAATCAAACTTTCGTCACTTTCCTGGGGATCTTCATGCTTATCCATGGCATGGATGATGCTCTGCCCACGTGTTAGCGGTATTGGCAACGTTCCTTTTCTGCGCCGATCTATCTACCATCAACGTCATAATAGCCGGTTCTGACAAGGCTGAGTCTCCAGCACTACGAGTCAGCCAATAGGAAGAACCTGCCGAACTGACCATCTGTCATCTCTTCAAAGGACTTAACAAGGAATAAGCATGATGAATGGGGCGGTGGCTGAGACTCGGGCCCGCTGGGCTGTGGAAGTGCCCCATGGGGCCGAAATGGAACCAATTAGGGCTGGCCTGATCCATAGTGCAGGAAAGCAGGCACTCCATCACATTATTTAAGAGTGGAAGACCCTGATTATAATCTTGCATAACGTTACAACTATCCAAATCTATAATACACAACCATCATGTCCGATATCCTTCAAACATACAACAACCTCCAACCCGAAAAGCCCGGAAACCAGCATGGCAAGCCACGCATCCTCGAGGTGAAATTCACCAGCTGGAGCAAGCGACACCTCCGCATAACAGAAGGCTCCATCGAGGGCCCCCTCGTCTACGCCGCCGACCTGCACAAACGCAAGCCCAACATCGTCTTCCAAGCCACCGGCACCTCGCAAGTCCCCGCAACAGTCTCATTCCACACCTGGTCCAGCGCCATCGACATCAGCATCGACGGGGACAAGACCACCTCGCGCACAACGCGTGTCCTGAAGAGCGACCGTGAATTCGCGTCGCGCGGGCTGGCGGGGCGCACGCTGACATGGAAACGCAAGTCGTACCTGTCGTTCTCGAGTGACTTTGAGTGTGTGGATCCGGCCGGGAAGGTTTTGGCTACGTTCTACTCGCATAAGGGGATTTCGATGACGAGGACGGGGAGGTTTCAGATTGTTGGGCCTGAGGTGTTGGGGAGTAAAAGGGCTATGGACGAGGTTATTGTTAGCGGGATTGCGCATGTCTATCTGGAGTATATTGCGCGTTCTTCTGCGGCTGGGGCTGGGGCTGCTGGTGGAGGAGCTGCTGGTGGTGGTGGTGGTGGTTGTTAGTGGGCTGGAGTATATCTTTGCACTTTCGGGTCTTAGTTTGCTTGTTTTATGCTTTTGTATTTATAGCTTTATATCCGACGCAGATTTACGATTTGAATGAACATTATCCTTTCCAGTCCGAAGAGAGTCAAATGCTCGAGAGTGGATGATCTTTAGTCTCAATATAAAACTTATATTAAACGATACATACCGGTATAATTCTCCACCATATTACAACATATCCCCTCGGCACAGTCGTCCTCAGGCCTATACAAACTCTGCCTAAGCCCCCTGACGAGCCCCAGGCCCATCCTCAACCAACTCATCACTCACACCAGCCTCGTCAGCCTTGAGCTCAGGCGCAGCCTTCTCCTTCGGCGTCTCCTCGCCATTCAAAAGCGCATGTAGACCAATGTCCCGCTCGATCTTCTCCCTGCGGTCGGCATCCTCCTGCGCAAACCCGGCCTCGCCGAACAGCTCGTCCATTTCCTCGAGTGTGCGGCCCTTTGTTTCAGGGACGCAGAAATACACCCAGATCGTGCCGATTGTTGTGATTGCACCGAAGAATATCTGCACGTCATTAGTACACCGCTTCCTCTGGATATAGTTAAATAGCGGCGGACTCACAAAAGCACCGAACTGGCTGGTCGAGATAAACGGGGATGTCGCCATAGCGACAGCAAACTATCAAAATCAGCACGCCATCCCAAGGATCTCAAGGATTACAACCGTTGGTGGTTGAACTCACATTGTTAAGCCAATTCGACTGTCCCCCAAGACTAACCCCCTTAGCCCTCATGCCCAGCGGGAAAACCTCACTGATAATAATCCAAGCCACAGGACCCCACGAGAATCCAAACGAGATCGCATAGATCCAGACAAACACGACCGCCGCCCAGCCAGCCGCGCGATGTGTCTCCCACTGCCCGCTGAATGAGCCCGTGATGCCGGCGACAATGAAATGCGACGCCGCCATGCCGATCCCGCCGGCGATGAGGATGGTCTTGCGTCCGAAGTTGTCGACCCAGAGCACGGCGGGGATTGTCGCTAGGAACATGACGATTCCGACGACACCGGTGGCGAGTAGGGAGACGGTGTTGCCGTCTAGGCCGAGGCCTTGGAAGATGAAGGGGGCGTAGTAGAGGATTGCGTTTACCTGCCGTTGTGATTAATAACGTATTACAGAATGAGTAAAGGAGACGTACACCATTCCATTGCTGAAACACCATAGTCAAAACCGCCACAACAGTCCTCCGGAACAGCGCCTTATTCGTAACGAGCGACAGGTAATCGTTATACTGAATCATAAACCCACTCTTGAACGACCCATCCTGGTACTGTGGGAACTTCTCCTGGACACGGATACGCTCAAAGTCGCGCAGGGCCTTGATTTCAAGAAACTCGATGCGCACCCGGATATCGTCCACGGAGGTACTGCGCAGCCGCGCGAGCGTCTGGAGACATTCTTCCTCGCGGTCGCGGTTCATCAGGTGTCGCGGGCTCTGCGGCATGAAGGCGACCATGCCAACGGCGAGGATTGTAGAGGGGAGTAGCTGGATGCAGATGGGGACCAGCCAGGCTGCGTCGGATTGGCCTTCTCCTGTGCCGCCGATGAAGTTTGTGCCGTAGCCGATCCCTATACTTGTTAGTAGTGTTCTGATGAGGCTGATAGTGATATACTTACAGTAGGACACCATGATTCCGAATGTAATCGCCAGCTGCTGCAGGGCAACAAGGGCACCGCGGACTTCAGGCGGCGCGAGCTCAGCATTGTACCTGCATCAGTCAGTCCTGTACTGCAATAAGTAGAAGAGAAGAGAAGACTCACAAAGGAACCAGCATACTAAACGCGCCAACCCCAATACCAGTAACAAAGCGACCACCGAGGACATAGTCCTTGTTCAGCGTGCAAGCCTGGACAATGACACCGACCGTGAAAATCACACACGCAATAACAACAGTGATTCGCCGTCCAACTGCATCAGCCAGGTATCCGTTGACCATTGCGCCAATCCACGCGCCCAGCTCCAGAATTGCGGTCAATAGCGCCTGACGTGTTCCGGTCGTACCGCTGTACCAGGGCTCCATCTGTGCGACGTTTAGTAGGGACAGCATAACAAACCATAACAAACTCGAGAGGTGCTGCTCACCCGTGCAGTAAAGGAGGTCATGGTCAGGATCTGGCCGAACATTCCCTGGTTATCTGGAGACAACCCATATCAGCTAGGTTCAACACAAGATTATGTAGAGAGAGACGCACATCCATAAACAAACCCACCCAGCGCCGCAAAAGTCGCAATCAGCGTCGTCTTCCCATTATGGATGATACCCTTGACACCAGCGGGTCCAGCAAACTGGGCGCGCTTGGCCGACAGGGCTCCAGCGTCGGTTGGGGCCATATTAGCAAGTATTTACTCCGTACGGCAGTGCGACAGCTGGCAGATCAGATGTAGAATCAGGATCAAGCAGGACGGTTGGTAATGCGATCGGACGACCCGACCTTTTATAACCGGACGGCAGGCCGGCACACGCGGAGGTGCTAGCCTGCCTCTAGGTGACTAGCCAGGTCTTAGCAGGCGTGGCACCCCTGTTGACTCTGTTCAGTGGCGGACGAAGCATCACTTAACCCGCATTTAGCCTGAATGCTGCGGGGAGAAGCAATTAGCCTGAGCTGCTGTGGGTGTTTCCCCGGGCGGGGGCCACTACAGCCTTAATGCTGGGGAAAAGGTGTCAGTTCCAGTTTTTGACTACCACTGGCACTGAGCTGTCCCCATCTCTCTTGTTAAATTGCTGGACTGGATAAACTGCAGGAATTGATGCCTGAGGCTGGAATCTGGGGTCCCCGGATACGGTTAGCCTGGTTTCTCGTGCTTTCTCACATGTTAAACTCAGTTTAAATCATAAAGGAATGTGAATCCGCAGGAATCTGTACAGGATACAAGTGGGAGAGATTCAGAAAGCAATAATTCGTGTTTGACTTTTCTTTCCGGTTGTGCTTGTCGTGGGGGATATATATATCTTGCATCGCGTGCTCGGCATTAGCCCAGTT
>JAKBSX010000193.1 GCA_021844725.1 Actinomycetes bacterium
CACTCCCTGTTCTTTGGCTGTCATGTAAACACCTCCCTGTCTTCAGGATGAAAACCTTATTCGGTGTCCAAGAAAACCCTAGTGCGCTAGAACTGCTGTAATTTGAGCAGCTCCCTTCTTGATTAACTTAGACTGTCATAGCGTCCAGAGCATAATCATATAACGTTATGATTTTGAGTTTACTATATTCACAAATTAGGAAATTCTCTGGATAATTTCCTGCAAAAAATGCCTGGAGACAACAGAGTTTATGGATCCCCAATCAGCGTGAATCGCGAGTAACGTTTAATGATCTGAGCAGTTGACAATGGATGCGGATACAAATGCAGGAATCTGTGGGGCACCCGCACAGGCAAAGCCTGAAGAGCAAATACCTGATTACCCTTGGGCCAATACAACGAACCAAGGACTTCCTCACTGCGAAGGTCAATACAGTGTATAGCACAATTGGCCTTTGCTGGATTCACCCCAGGAGCATATGACGAATAGTGCGGAAGAATACGAGATGTGGCAACAAAGGCAAGATCCCCGTAAAGTGTTAAACCGCGAGTCCAGCCATCAAACCTTTTCACGATATGAGACTGTGTCCCATCTTGTGACAAACTTAAAAGTTCCCCGTATCCGCTATTGGCAATAAAAACGTTGTCTCCATACCTCTTGGCGGAGTGCGGTCGTGTCAGCCCGACGTATACCGGCTGTCGCGACTTTCCCGAATACATTACACCTCGACCATCAACCTTAAATGCTGGGTTTCCAGGCCTGATACGCGAACAGTGATCTGTTGATGCCGTAAAAAAAGAGTCTTCTAGAGTTTTTCCTGCTGCCATCGAATTGAGCTGTAACCAGTTCTGCATGCTACGATTCATACCAATGGCATCCAAACTTTTGGGCCACCACCTGTCTTCCCAAAAACCATTTTCACCTAATTCAACGACCGCGTTCCTGCCTGCTGATACTCCATAAAGAGTTCTATCAACCCAGGCTAGATCATGAATATACAAATGACCAGGAACTATTGTGGATGAAACAGGTATAAGTGTAAGTTTTCCAATTGACTGCTTTTCATTATTATCAACAGCGCATGGGGCAAGCGTAAAAATCTGGTTAGGGTTGCGAGTACTAGCAATATTTATCCGGTATGATCCCTCTCTTATGGCAATACCCGAAGGATGAGGTAACGGAAGGTACGTAACGTGAGGAGCCCCATTTTCGGTTGTAAGACTTAGAACAAAATGCTCGTATTCTCTACCGACAAGGACGGCCAAGCCATACTTTGCCAGCGTTTCCCAAAAGGAACCCTTCTCCTTGTAACGCATAATATTAGGATTTATCAGTTTAGCTTGATGCCAGTGCACAGCAACATCGTTCGGGTTACGCCAGGCATTTTCGTCAATTTGAAATGATTGTTCTGTCCTCACCTACCGTATTGTCCCCACGCAACGATGACATGTCGTATTTTTCATCACGAGATGTCTACACGAATCCTACTTCTCGTGTTATGTTACAATACATTGCAATACTGACACAGATCAACAAACCTGTGTAGCATGGGAACATGTTTAAAATATCAAATGACTTCTCCGTAATTGAAAATCTTTCTCTTGCCATACGTCGGCAAATCATTGAAACGTCCTTTGCAGCCAAAGTCGGACACATTGCTTCGGAGCTTTCAATCGTTGATATTTTGTCTGTTTTGTATGGAACAGGAACAATACCCACGAACGATCTTGTACTGTCCAAAGGACATGCTGCGCTTACGCAATACGTCGCCATGGATCTGCTAGGGTTACTACCAAAAAATTCTCCCCTAGCAAATTACTGTGGTGACAATACGCTTCTGGGAGTACATCCCTCGCATTTTCTTGAGGGAATGCTATTTTCCACTGGATCGCTTGGACAAGGTCTGAGTTATGCAACAGGTTTGATGCTTGCGCGCCGGATACGCAAACAATCTGTAGTCGTCATAGTTATTCTCAGCGACGCTGAACTCAATGAAGGCTCTACATGGGAGTCCATCATGTTTGCTGGTCACCATCAGATACCTATGCTTGCAGTCGTCGATGTCAATGGTCAGCAAGCCCTTGGCTACACTAAAGATGTCCTGGACCTCCAGCCGCTTGCTCCAAAATTTGCTGCATTCAACTGGGATGTCGATGAATGCGACGGACACAACGTATCAGAGCTACTTCCCTTACTAACTACCCTTCCCAGAACTCGACCGCATGTAATCCTTGCAAATACCATTGCAGGAAAAGGAGTGTCCTTTATGGAAGGAAAAGTTGCTTGGCACTACTTACCTCTAAATGAGGATCAATACATTCGTGCGAAAGAAGAGTTACGCAACTAAGCAGGGGTAAACCATGCGTTCTGAACTTATAGAACATTTATGCCAGATAGCACGTAGGGATAACTCAATAGTACTTCTTAGTGCCGACCTAGGCTACAGCATCCTTGAACCGTTCATGGAGGAATTTCCTGATCGCTTTTACAACATTGGAGTGGCAGAAAACAATATGATGGGCATTGCTGCAGGAATTGCTCGCGATGGTTTACGTCCATTCTGCTATTCGATCGCATCATTTGTAACATTAAGAGGATATGAACAATTTCGAAATGGGGCAATCTCGCACAATCTACCCGTCACCCTCATTGCCGTAGGAGGGGGTATAGGATACGGAGTATCAGGCCTAACACATTTCACATTCGAAGATATTGCCCTTTTTCGGGCAAGCGGCCGTGTGGCAATCTATACACCATGGACATCGGCGCTTTTACCTTCCACTTTAGATGAAATAGTTTCTCACTCCCACCCGGCTCTGCTTCGCATAAGTAAGGTATCGGTTAAGAATTCAGTACTTCCGTCTATTCTTCCTAGCTCGCATATTGAAATAATCGGTTCTGGACCTCATGTCATCATTACCTTTGGCCAAATGGCCTCTATTGTCCTGGATGTTGTGGATAAATTAGATGCATCGCTTTTCACAGTTGTCGCGCTTGCTCGTCTTGACGAATTTGAACAGTCGATAGTGCTTGAAACAGTAATGCGAGCAAAACGTATAACAACTGTGGAGGATCACAGTGCATATGGTGGGCTAGGATCAATAATGGCAACGTTACTTGCAACCCATGGCGTTTGCAAACCATTTCACATCCTTGGATTCACAGATACGCTGTGGGACGGTATTGTTGGAAGTGAGCAATTTCTTCTCGAGCGAAACGGAATTGGGCCCCACTCGCTCCTCAATTATCTCAGCGGAACATTATCGTGAGTCTCAAAAGCAGCATAATCCTCCCGGTTCTCAATCAGGAGGACCATATTTCGCGAATTATTCGCGAGTACCATAAGGCGCTGGCAAAAATAGAGCATGAATTTATTCTCGTTGTAAATCCATCGTCAGATAACTCTCTTCTAGTCTCGCATGCATTGGTGAAAGAACTAGGAAAGGAAACCGTCAGAGTAGTTCCTTCAAAGCACAAAGGCTGGGGTCGATCAGTATTAATAGGGCTTGACAAGGCAACTGGCGACATTCTCTGTTACACTAATTCATCCAGGACAACTCCTGAGGATTTGGGACTGGCCATACGACTTGCCCAATTTAGCCCAGAACAAGACTACGTTATCAAGGCTATGCGACGCTTCCGAAAATCACGAGTCCGCAGAATTGGCTCTCTCATATACAATATTGAAGCGCGCACAATTTTTGACCTGGCAAGCTGGGACGTGAACGGTACACCAAAAGTTTTTTCAAGAAATATTTATCAAAAGGTTCACCTCAAAGAAAGAGGAGACCTTATCGATCTTGAATTTCTTGTTGAGTCGAAACGCAATGGTTTTCTGGTCATAGAATTCGCTACCACCAACACTGAACGTCATGGTGGTAAGTCCACTACCAATATAAAATCCGCAATCAAAATGTACCTTGGTGTGCTTCGTCTTTCAGTACGTTATAGGGGAAAAATGTGACGGGACGTGCCTACCTATGACAAGCCTAATTACAGGAGGTGGCGGATTCGTGGGATGGAATCTTGCTAAGCATCTTTGCGATATTGGTGAGGAGGTGATTCTTCCCCTGCGACCTGGGAAGACTTATTGGCGCATAGATATTTCCCTTCCTCAAATCCACAAGGTCACTTGGGATGGCATAGATAGTACCACAATTACAGATCTTATACTTAAGTACAAACCCTCGACTATCATTCATTGTGCAGCACATGGCGCATATCAGAACCAAACATCCCTATCCACCATGATCAATTCCAATATAAAGATGCTTGTCACGATCATCGAAGCATGTAAACGTTTGCCTCCAAAACACTTCATCACAACCGGCTCCTCATCCGAATATGGAGAGTTGAACAATGGACCAAAAGAGACTGATCCAACAAATCCCAACAGCCTCTATGCCATTACTAAAAGAACGGCAACAGATATCGCACAAAGAAGTGTTGAAGAATTCGGCTTTCCCATAACTACAGCACGCTTGTATTCTGTTTACGGACCTTTTGAAGAACCATCGCGGCTTATGCCTACTCTTATAGTTGCTGCACAAAGCAACAATTGGCCCCCTCTAGCAAATCCGGAAACTGTCCGTGATTTCGTTTATATTGATGATGTAATTACTGCCTATGATCATATTCTGGAACGATCCTTTTCCACCTCCGAGATTTTTAATATTGGAACAAGCGTTGAGACAAGTCTTCGTGGACTGATTGATACGGCGCAAAAAGTCTTTGAAGTCAAAGCTGAACCGCAATGGGCATCATATCCCGACCGTCAGTGGGAAACGCGCCACTGGATGGCAAACAGTGAAAAAGCAAGAAAGATTCTCGACTGGAATTACCAAATATCGCTGTCAAATGGGTTGAAGAAGTTTGGGGAATGGCTGTCACTCACACGGGAACAATTCAATTATTATGGCAGATAACATCTATTATAATTTTTCCCAAAGAACTATTCTTGGGGAATCAAAGTGGAAATAAAAACTTTACTGCATTTACTACAAAGAAATACAAGGAAATTATGACAACTGCAAAATTACTAATGATAGGTGCCATGTATGAAAACGGTGGAAACACTTTCCATCGAATTCTAGATGGACATCATAGGCTAAACGTGTATCCCTTCGAATCTCAACTTGGTACAAGGTTAGTCACCGACCAGTATTCATCGTTGTTCCCTCAAAAATACCGCTGGCCCGTCTTTGACCTTTCCAGTACTTCAACGCAAGATTATAACTCTATCATTGATGAGGAAATGAAAGTACGCCTTCGCACACCACACGTCAGTAAGTTTCGTCAGATTGAAATTAATTTGTCCGACGATGAAAGAATGGAAATGTATAATAAAATGTGTATCAATAAACCACGTACTCGAGCAAATAATGTTCTCGCTTTTTTTTCCTCAACGTTTCGATCATGGAAGAATTTTAAAGGACCTGCAGATCCAGAATACTACGTAGGTTACAGCCCGGCGATCACTGTGGACTCAGAGACAATCCTGCATGAATTGCCAACTGCTCAATTTGTTCATGTCGTCCGTAATCCTTGGTCCGCTTACGCAGATACGAAGAACCGTCCTGTTCCCCTATCGCTATCCTCCTACATCAACGCGTGGATACTGAATCAGTACCACGCCACGGTTACCAAATCCTTTTTTCCACAGAGATTTCATATTGTGAAAATCGAAGATGTCATGCAAAATCCTGAAGAAACCATGAAAAACTTCTGCAAAGAAGTTGATATACCCTACGATTCGGTTCTTCAGTTTCCATCGTGGAACGGATCTCCTCTTAACCAAGTACACCCATGGGGAACCATTAAAATACCCACAATGGAACAGAATATTGAAACTGCTCATGAATTGTCGAAATCTGAAGCACAGGAAATAACCATTCGAACGAAACTTTTCCGGCAATATTTGAACATCGATGAGGCTCCTTTCACCGAGTAAGAATTCCTGATTTTCATTTCCTTTTCTTGTCGTGGGTTCATCTGTTTAGCTTTTCTTTAGAATTAATGGCTACACTACCTGTTACATGTTTTAGCCTGAATCCACCGATTCGAGCAATCATTTGAATTTTTCACGATTGAATTTTCGTGATCAGTGTATTTTGGTGAGCACGCTCGAGATATTTTCTTCAATGTATGCCAACCGGCATGTACATCCACG
>JAKBSX010000194.1 GCA_021844725.1 Actinomycetes bacterium
CTCTAGTGAGAAAGGCTATAGTCTGAGCGCTTTTTCTCCCTATTTCATTCCTGAATGGCATCGAGACTATGGGAGTGAGCCAGTAATGAACGCATCGCCTTTACCTTTTTGATTGGAGAATAAAATTGATTGGTTCTCAGACTCCTTGTTCCACTTCTTTTTAAAGTCATTGCAGAGTAATGAATGCAAGTACATATGGCATCAAGTAATAACGTAGCCATAGCTCCCATGAATTGGGAAACCCTTCCGGGCGCAGCCATTCAAATAGGATCCTCCTTTGATACTCTTTGGGCACTCAATAGTGAAAGAAAACTCTTCCAATGCAAGCTTCCATGTGATGAATACACAAAAGACTGGAGCGTCATCCCAGAGACAAACTTTAAAAGCTTTTCTGTGAATCCATTTGAGATATGGGCAGTGGCCAGTGATAATAGTCTATACCGCTGCAAGTTTCCTTGTAATTCATTAAGAGACTTTCAATTGGTGACTCAAGGCGTTCACAAGGTGGCATTGGGCTTGGATCGCGTATGGCTTATAAGCAAAGACTACCGAGTGGGGCGTACTCTACTTAATTTCGAGAGCCTAGGAAGATTCATGGATGTCAGAGTTCTAAACTGGAAGCAACTCTATGGAGCGATCAACACACTATCAATTGGAGAAGACAGTGAAGTCTGGGGAGTAAGGAAGAGCGATAAGCAGCTGCTTCGATACCATCGACCCACTCGTCAATGGCTGCAAGTTGCAAGCATCAAGGCCCGACGTGTATGCGTAGGCTCGGACTTCATCTACATCACGGACCTGGACGATAATGCATTTCGCTGCAGCAGACCCTGCTGGCAGATTAACTTTGTACCTCTGGGGAAGAAGATGAGTAGCATCTCGGCGGAAATGTCCGGACCTGGTGTTCTCTATGGAGTACTGAAGATGGACCCAAAGATGAGTGATTTGGTTGTTGGATTCGCCATTGGGAACCGTACTGGCTTTGAGAGTATAACCGACAATCCAAATCATGTTTTCACTCCTTACCAAAACACGGAATGGACTGCGTATCAGCCGAAGGTTTTTCAATTCCAACACTGGCAACAACCGCTTCAGCAGCAACCACAAATTCTGAACCAACCGTTTCTACAACGATGAAAAAAAATCAATAAATTTGATTGGATCATGATGAAACTTGTTTTTCGATCTCAAAAAGGTAAAGGCGATGCGTTCATTACTGACTCACTCCCATAGTCTCGATGCCATTCAGGAATGAAATAGGGAGAAAAAGCGCTCAGACTATAGCCTTTCTCACTAGAGTCATCTGAAGAGGACTGAAATGGCATACTGAGATCAAGAGCATTGAACTTTGGCGTCCAGGCAGAGTTTCCAACCAGAATTTTGTTCTCCTCTGGATTCGCTCCAATGGCCAGCACGACTCCTGGATTGTTATACCTTGAAGAAATGTCTTTGACTGCTTTCTTACTTGGATTCTCCCATCCGCCGTTCCTACATGGCCTAAGGCATCGCATGACTTGGTCTTTGTCGGTAATTGCATAAATATAGTCGGCACCAACATCAACGGTCTTTGCAGCTCCAGGCACATCAATCCAGCGAGCCTGAGAAGCAAGATAGCGAACTATCTGCTGCGGGCCGGCTCCAGTCCTGACGCCCCAGACTTCTCCATCTTCTCCAATTGAAATATGTTTGATGTTCGTTCCCACATAATTCCACGTAAGCTTTGAGCGATCAATTGGTGCTGATTCTTTGGAAAATTCAAAGTCGGCTACTGCCACACGGTTATCTCCAGTAACTGCCCATGCTTCACTCAGGCCTAGAGAAACTTGCTTGAAGCCTTCAGCGATTAAATGGAACTTGCCTGCTTTCAAACACGGAAAGCGACAACGGAACACTCTATTCTGGAAATCCAAAGCCCAAATTTCGAATGGATTAACGGAAAAAGAAACATAGTTACTTTCACTTAAAGGTTTCCACCAAGATTCTTCTGTGCACGGCAGACGACATTGCATGATTTCATTCTTATTCGATAAAGCCCACAGATTAGTCATGGAGCTTTCAACATGCAATGCGGCGCCATTTATTGTAGTCCACTCTATTGGATTTGCCTTTATTATAGCAGCCATTATCTGACTTGACAGATCTTGTCAAAGATGGCAAAGGATACAATGAGATGAAACTTGGTTTTGGCTTCTGAAAGCCAATTGGAGTAGAATTAAATGTATAATTGGTCGATTTATTACTGAATTGCCATTGGAGTTCCTTCATAGCCTTTGCCATCGCGATTGATTCCGAATACTTGATCATCGCCAGTATTTCCAGTATTCACAGCGACCATTTGACCATCTGCAAGTTGCCAGCCACCAAATATGCACGGCCTGACACACCTGTAGATCCGATCATCTACTGCTACTGCGTAGACGTAAAGCCGTCCCACGGAAAGACGGCTAAAGTTAATGTTTGTTGGATTCGGAATTTCGTCCCACGTTGCGTACTTTTTCCTAAATCTGTAGACTTTGCCGTCTGTTCTCACGCCCCATAGCTGATTGTCTGCACTTAAGGAGACTTCTTTCCATTTTTCAGGCAATGAAGTCCAGGTTGCTTGCGTTGTAGTGTTACCCGCAAAATCCCAAGGTGTGATAAATGCGTCGCTGTTTTTGTTGACCCCAGCAACCATGTTAGTTCCCAATGTTACTGAGGACAGAACGCCATTAACTTGAGGCCAAGTGGGGAATTCTGACGCTGCCATGATACTCTTATGTCTTCTCCTACGTCTGTTTGCATTCTGCTGGTTTATATAATTAGCATAGCTAGCCCAATCCAAAAAGTATGCGAATTTGGTTGGAAGTCTAGATCGGTATATATAGCCATCCACAGAAATTACCCAAACTTCCCATTTATTTGCAGCAGTGTACGCAGCATACCATCCCATATATTCCCAGTCAGTGCCGTTGCATGGTCGTACGCAGCGGTACAGTTGCCACAAACTATTTGTTGCAAAAATTTCCTTGCTGTTGGCTGTTATGGAACTGATCCATGAAGGCATTTCTTTCCACTTGACAAGTGGATCCATGTCCGCAAGGGCGGTCGCTCCTATTAAAAGATGTATCAATAGCTTCATTGCATATGCGTCGAAGTACTACCGTATGATGATCTTTTCAGTTTGAAACATTACCTCAAAAATTCCCCCAATCATTTTACTTTTGGATATAAATTTTGGTACTTGTTAAGCCAAGTTGCTAACTTAGCTTAACATGATATCGTTCAAAGAAAACACTGTGGATTTCTACTATACCTAAGTCAGGCTGATCCGAAATTTAATGTAGAGAAAATACAATAATTATGAACAAACGAATGTAACGCCAGTAGTGAATCGGAATTATAGCATTCAATATAAAAGGAAAAAAAATTACCGAAAGAGATTATCTAAAAGTGAACTGTAAAGGTAAACTAACTAAAACAATGCTATTAGCTGATCCCTCCATTAAGAGTGAGTAAGCTGAATGTCATACTATATTTAAAATATTGGCGATCTACATATCCGACTCGGGAAGCCGGCCCGTACGGTACAAGTTTCAAAACTTGTCATTAATTGTTATCCAACATAGGGATTCATTTATTGTTCGAGAAAACTTTTTTCTCCCGTCCTTCCTAACCACCCTATGAATAAATGATTAAGAGACACCCACAATGCCTGTCTAAGCGCCTAAATAATTGTGCGGATCCCGAGGTGTTCCCTTCTGACGTGAGGATTAGGGTTAGCATGGCCGGGGTCAACAATCCTTCGAACGGCGCGCTTCTAGAGCCATCTTTTCTATCCGTCTCCTCCGCTTCGCGTTTTGAGATTAATAATAAAGATTAGTGATCTTCATGCCCAAATTAATTAGAGGAGAACGTCCCATTGAAAAAGAATATCATGACGAAGAACCTCGTCAATTTCCTTTGTAGGTTTTCGGATACGAACCCCTCGATTCGATTCTGCCCCTCTTACGAGGGAGCTTACTGCCAGTATAATCAGACAAATAACTATTGGTATCTGATTATTTGAGTTATGCAACAAGTCATCCAACCCGTCATCTTCCAAGCAGGCCCCCTTCAGAAGCACCTTTATGACTTGATGCCAGGTGGAAATGAAAGGGGGCAGTTCATGCAAAAAGGTGACATTTTGCCTTTTCCTAAAGCCTCAAGCACTTCATCAAATTGGCCCATAGCTTCTTGTGCATCCAAGCTGTACATCTGTTGCTTAAACTTTTGTCTGCGACTGGGAAAGTTGTTCAAGCTCAAAAGATCCATATGAGATTTTCGATTTTTAATCTGAATGTAAAGTCTATTATTGATGAGAAAAGAATGGGCGATTTGATTTGTAAAATCCAGCAAATTCTGGAGTGAGGCGAGTTTTAGCTGCTCGGAAAGAGTCTGAAAGACTGGTTAATAACGTGTGAAGAATCTCCAGCTGACAATTATCCAAGAACCCAGCGCATCGCGGATGTTTGAACCCATATTTGACTCCTTGAATAACCAATACTCGGTTAGCAGGAAACGAGCGCGGAGAATATGGAACGAAAGAGGCAGGAGAATCTTGTTGACAGACAATTACCAAAAGCAGAAACGGATCCTCAATGCCATTTATCTCGGCAAAGTTCTGTAGTTTCTTAATGCATTTGGTTTTCTTTACTTGCTCGGGATCGGAATAATTCTTAACTTGCACTAACACCGCTGAAAGCTTTCCACTGGCTGTAACTACCGGAATGGCCAGGTCTACTCCCGTATTGCCATCCGGGAGAATAATTGCTGATGACCTAACCAGCGCTTGTTCAAGTAAAAAATGAAAGTTGTCTTCATCTGCAAGTGTTTGAACCTTGACAAAGTGTGTGAAGGAAATTAATCCATCTAAGTACTCATCTACATCAGCAGATGAAGACGACTCAGCTTCCTTTGTGCTACTAGGTTTGAAAGGTGCAAGACAGGCTAGCAGGTCTCGGAAATAGCAGGGACAAGTGGGTTGTAGCCGCGAATGCTTTTTCTGCTCATATTCTATCTGAACGGGTGCGGGTGTCAAGTACTTTGCCAGATAGAGAGAAAGCCGGCAAACAAATTCACCGACAGCCCCAATGTCCACTTCGCCCAGTTCCGTCAACTCTCTGTAAGAAGCAAGGTATTTGGTAATCATGGGAGAAACTAGACTCTGACCAGCAGCGAGAGCGAGGATCGGCTCGGTGTGGAACGATGCAACAAAGAAACCACGCAGAGGATCGACATACTCGAGAAAACCAAGTCGCGACTCGACAATTGCTGAGGCCAGGGAGCTAGTTGCCAGCGGCTCCACGTAAATTGTATGTCCTAGCACAGCCAAAGCGTCAATATCCTTGGTTTCTTTCTTATTTCTACTATCCCCAAGGGCCAGCTTTGACTTTGCATTCACCAAAGTAGTAATCATTGCCTTTACCGGATACAGATTGAATTTTTCTATAAATGATAGAAAAATTGAGCCCCAATAAGGTCGGCCATGCAGGAAAAGATTCGCCACAAAGTCCAGCGAATTGATGTATTCAAGATAGCCCTTTGTTATTGGTTCCTGATTGCGAATATGAATGTCAAAAGATTCTTGAAGGATGAAAGGTCGATGCAGGCATTCCACAGTTGAAGTTTCCACGCCCACTAGGTCCTCACGCCGACTTGGATCAAACGCATGGTGCGGCATGAAATTAGAAATTCTAGAATTTGTCGACGTAAGAACTATTGGAATGGTGACTTTGATCTGATCAGCTATCCGAATACAGCGTCGCAAAACAGTAAACATGTTAATTTTTTCCAGCAGAGGCTTTCGTCTTTCAGTTGCAGTCTTCAAAAGCCTCGGTCGTTTCGAATCATTTTTCGCTTGTTTTACCATGTTTAGGGGCAAGCCATATTCTTCGCGATCATCAAAAACATCATCCAGGAGTAAATGGGCTTCATCAATTGCTAGAACTACGATCACCTTTTTTTTCACGCTTCCTACGGTGCATGATAAATCATTTGGGTTGCGCAGGTCAAATGTTTGAGTGGGTTCAAAGTCTGCCAAGAGCTTTTCCGCCTCTATCCCTCCATGTTCACGATAATCCTGCTTTAGAGAGCCGTCCTCATTAAATAAACTCTCCAAAAACATCAAATACATTGCAGCCAAGTC
>JAKBSX010000195.1 GCA_021844725.1 Actinomycetes bacterium
ACTCTGGAGAGTCTTATCCGGCTTGAACGAGCTTCTTCACCAGAGTTCTCTAAAATGACGCCAGCGTGCTGATTCAGAGTTGAGCTTTCAGATTCTCCCGCCGACGAAACCTCATCTAGAGCTTGCTCCTTGCCTGATGCGCTAATCTCCGTGTCCTTGTGGAAGACCCGCACAATCCCTTCCTCCAGGTGATCGCCGATCTCCACCTGGGAGCTGATGACGGCAGCCTGATATCGGTCTCCTTCGCTTAGAGCAGACTTGGGCTTCTCACTTTCGGAATCAGCTGTTATCTCGCTTGGCTCTTTGAACGGATATTGAGTGCTCTGGTCCGCTTCTGGCCCATCGGCCGATAGCTCGATCTTGCCGGATTCTTCTTGCTCTTGCTGTTCTTCATGTTCGCCAGAGAAGACGATCGTTCCTGCTTCACTGATCAGTTGAACTGCCCTGGTCAAACTTTGATAAGCTTCGATCCTTCTTGTCGCCAGGTCAGCAATCTCACTATCGAGCACCGCTCGTTTTTGTCTTAGATCCGCAAGAATCTCGTTTCTCAGATCTCTGGCCTGATCGATCATCGCCCGCCCTTCGGCTTTCGATCTTTCGATGATCTCCGCAGCCTTGCTTCGTGCCTGTTCAAGCTCCTTTCTGGAAGAATCGTCGATCTGGGCTGAACTGAATCCGTCGGATGGGCTGTTGTCGCGCCTGGACTGCGCACGGGCATTGTCTAGAACTTCCCGTGCCTCCTCCTCCGCCTTTTGGCGCACGGTTTCAAAATGCTGGCGCGCTTGATCTCGGAGCGCCTTGGCCGCTTCATTGGCATCATGGAGAATCTGGGCGGCCGTCTCTTCGGCCCTTAGAACTTCTTTAGATAAAGCCTCGCCACTTTGCCCGTCATTCTCTCCAATTTCCTGGATTCTGGCACGGGCTGCATCGAGCTCCATCGAAAGCTCTCTGACCTCAAATGCAACCTGAGCCAAGTACGCCCTGACATCATCAATGCGATAGCCCTTCCATGCCGTTGAAAAGGACTTATCCTGGATTTGTCTAATATTGATGCGATTGGGTTGAGCAGGCTCGGAGACTTCAAAACTCATAAAGACAAGACTATGTAAGAAATTGCTCCATTGTTCAACATGTCGAAACTTTCGAGACAATAAAAACGCTGTCAGAAAGATTTTTCGCCTGAAATGACAGACCGGGCTTCAAAGAAGCTCGTTCAAGCCGGATAAGACTCTCCAGAGTAGTCACCTGACATCCGTTTGAACTTAACCTACTTTCGAGAGGCCGCAAATGCCTCTACATCTGCTACCGCTTGTTTCAGGGTAGACACCGCCTCTACTTTCAGCCCCGGTGTATCCTTGGATAGCGCGGCTTTGTATTCCTGCGGCGGTACTAGAAAAAGCTTTGCACCTGCACGCTCTACCGCTATCGTCTTCTGGGGCACCCCTCCAACATCTCCCACCGAACCATTCGGAGAGATGGTACCGGTGGCAGCGATAGTGTTGCCCTTGGTCAGTCCTCCGCCCTCCATCCGATCGATTATTCCGAGAGTGAACGCCAAACCGGCCGAAGGGCCTCCGATGCCCGGAGTTGATATTGCAACCTTGAATGGAGTGTTATAGCTCACGCCATCGGTAATATTTACGCCAAGATACGGCTTAGACGCATCGCCAGGGCGGGAGCCTAATGTTACCAATACAGTTTTGGTCACGCTGGCCGAAGATCCTCTGTTTGCCACAAGTGCGGCAGGAATGTAGCTGATCCTTATCGCATCTTTGGGTTTGAAGTTAGATATCACAGTGACAAACTGCCTTGCGGAAGTAACAGTCGTGTTGTTCACCTTGGTGATCAAATCACCGACATGAAAAACTGAGGAAACTACTGACACCTTCGCAATTCCTGCAATGATCGCGCCGTTGATAATGTTTAGGTCATACCCCAAGTAACTCAGCGCAGCAACCGTGGCCGCCTGTTTGGACTGCTTCATTTCGTCGAGTTGCGTAGGAATAAATGATGACGGTGGGGTATTCCCTAATATTGCCGAGCTTGGAACCAGCTCTACATTGGAATTCATCTTATCAAAGAGCCATTGGACCGACGATACAGGGCCAAGCGAGACATCAGTCATCAAGATATGCCCGGATTTGGGCGTGTTGGATGCTCCCTCAATCTTTATCAGACCGGCAACCTCTTGCGCTTTACCGGGAGCAATCGCCCAGATTGGCAAATTCACGAACGATAAAAGAATCAAGATAACTACTACAATGAATGCTATTACGATTTTCTTCTTGTTCTTTGAATTCACCTTCGCTCCTGAAAATTTAATTTGAACTTTTTCTATCGCTTGTTTTCAAAACTCGCCAGCTCATCGGCATCGGGTCGAGCTACCCAATCCGAAAAGTCCAGCGCCTCATAGGTTTGGCCATTGACTACCATGAAGACTACGTCTCCTGACACACTAAATCGCCTAGACGTGGTCTTGGCTTCATACGACGGGAACGCTGACACCGCCTTAGCAGCTATCGTGTCGTCAGACCCAAAAGTCCGGGCATCCGGTCTTTTCGCATTGCACTCTCTTAACAAGCTGAACCATGAAATGCTATCGGATGCGCTGAGCGACTCAGACTCAGCAGTTAGAAGGCGCGCCTGCGAACTGGCATGCTCATATCCGAAACTTTCACTTTCGATAGTTCTTGAGGATCCAGATCCCTTCGTAGTGGAGATGGCGCTATGGGCACTCGGAGAGCGCGAAGAGACATCCGATCTGTCCAGGATATGCGAAATCGCATCAAACCATCCGGAGGCGCTGGTCCGCGAAGCGGCCGTCGCGTCTATTGGCGCTATAGGAGACCGCGCCGGGCTGGAGACAGTCATTGCCGCCCTAAACGACCGTCCCAATGTCAGAAGGAGGGCCGCCGTCGCATTAGCAGCCTTTGAAGGCGAAGAGGTTACGCGCGCGCTACAAGCTGCCGCAAAGGATCGAGACTGGCAAACGCGACAGATCGCAGAGGATCTTCTGGAAATAACCGAAGGATCCGAAGTCCAAGCCTAACCCTAACTTTCCCTCCCATGCTGCGCTAATCCTCGCGCGGTTGCATATCGCGGCTCGTCGACAACGCCCACCGGCAAATCGACCAATTTTTCGATCGCACGGGACATGCCCGGCAACTGGGAGTGTCCTCCGCAGAGAATGATGCCAGCTGATACGAGATCTTGAGCCAATTCAGCTGGGCAATGCGAGAGGTTGTCGATTATCACATCTGTAGTCAATTTGATCGGACCGGCAATTATCTCTCGAACACTTTCTTCGTCAATCTCCACCTTTACCGGAACTCCCCTGGTCAAATCTCTTCCAATCAGGGAACTCAAATACTTGGGCGGCTCATCACTTATCTTGGCCAGAGCAAGTTTTATCTCCTCGGCAATCGATTCATCAATGGACACATTGTTGCCATACCTAAGAAAGTCCATTATTGCCTGATCTAGCGCATTACCACCGCAAAAGGCATGGGATTCGGCAACCACTCCTCCAAACGCGACTATTCCACTCAAGGTGGTGGCAGCTCCAAGGTTGACGACCATAATTCCATCCGGCCCATAAATGTCCATCCCGATCCCAATTGCAGAGGCCAGAATGCTGTCGAAACCCTCAACCTCGTTGAATCCGACGCTTTTCAATGCCGAAAAGAGTGAACGCGACTCGACCAGAGTGGCCGATGCAGGCACAGAAACAACGACCTTGCGGCGCGCGAGCCGCTTCACGGAAAGCGCCTTCATAAGTGCTTGTATGAAATGGTCCAAAAGTTCGGCGCTGGTAACTCTTCCATTTTTTATCGGCCGCTCCACCACGACATAGCCCGAGACTCTTCCCACGACATCCTTGGCATCGTTGCCGATCCCAATCACTTTGCCGGAACGTTTGTCATATGCGACCAGACTTGGCTCATCGAAAATAACGTCGCCACGGAAGTCGCAGACAACTGTATTTGCGCTCCCTAGATCTATTGCGAGCAAATTAGCCAGCGTCGGTACCTCTATTGGTGTGCGATTTTGGCCGCGAGTAGCGCGACGAAGATAGAGCGTTCATCGATTTAGCGAAATCGTCAATATCAGAGGTAATACGACGCGGTCTTCGCTCTTTAAGCGATATGGCCAGTCCGATCAGTGCCAGAATCGCTACAGGGATTCCTAGATAAAGTAGGTTGGCCATCTTCTACAACTCCTCCATTGATACGATCTCGTGGGAATCAGATCCCCAGTCACTGCCGCCCGACCACTGCTCTTTCTTCCAGATTGGCGCCAAGGCTTTCAACGCGTCTATACAGAATTTAGCAGCCTCAAAAGCTGCGTCTCGATGCTCAGCTGAGACCACGATGAAAACCGAGGACTCCGTCACGGTCATCTTTCCCACACGGTGCAGAACGACCACTTTGTGTAGTTGAGACCACTGTTTTCGTGCAGTCTCTACTATTTCCAAGAATTTCGGTACGACGAATTCTTCATACGCCTCGTACTCGAGAATTTGAACATCCGGCCTGCCCTCGGAGTGATCCCTAACCGTCCCAGAGAACGACACTACCGCACCGCATCGCGGATGCACTGCCCACTCCATCGCCAGGCTAAGCGGTAACGGCTCCTTAGAAAGAGCGATCCAGGAATCACCTTCCGGAGGTACAAGTTGTGATTGAGCATTCAAACTGTCTGCATTCACAAAACCATCCTAAGATGCATTTGCAATCTTGGAAACTCTTAATTGGTTTTGCTGACCACCCCACAAAAGATAAGTTAGGTAGCCTAATTAGATGGATACGAGCGACGACTGGGCAGATGATGAAAATCTGCCTGAACGCCTTCCACCCAAGGACGACCGGCTTTGGGCGCATCCATCTGAGTACCATGGCCCCAACGCATCGCGAAGTCACAGGCTTGCTGCGTTGCTCGCGGCAATAGGTCTCGTGCTGATCGGATTGACCATCGCGAAAACAACCTGGCCGACGACAAAAATCAACAATGTATACAAGCCAGCTTCTACTTTCACGCTAAGCACCGCAACTTCACATCATATAGGATCCCTTGCCAAGGCACTTGTTTCAATCGTAACGCCAGGCAAGCAAAGCACCACGGTCTATGGCTTGGCAATTTCTCCTGACGGATACATACTTGCACCTGCAAGCGTACTCGGACCGTCGAAAACCTTCACAATCTCAACAGCCGGCACCAGTCCTATCTCCGCGACGCTCGTCGCCGAAAACTCTTCCACCGATACCGCAGTGCTCAAGATTTCCAAGCCTCTTACCGATTATGTGAGCGGGACAAGCCAACCTGGGGCCAAGGCCGGAGAGATGACCGTAGGAATTGTTCCAAATGCCGCGACCGGCAAACCCGACCTCGTAATCTCGCAAATTGAACAGGCCGGGCTCCAGCAAATTCTCTCCACCGGGCAAGTTTCCAACGACACATACCTGGCAGACCCTGCCAAGAAGTTCAATCCCGAAGGCATCCTTTTCGTTGACAGCAAAGGCAATCCGCTAGGTTTAGGGCTCGGAACAATTTCCAACAAATGGGTAATCGCTCCATTGTCGATCATGCTCGCATCAGCCCAAAAGATCGAATTATCCAATGGTGTTCCCCAAGGATGGCTCGGGATCGTGGGCACCTCACTCCCAACCCAGACATCCAACGGTAAGCCTTCAACCAACCTGGGAGTCAGCGTATATAGCGTAGTTCCCAATTCGCCTGCCCAGAAAGCTGGCATACAGTTGCAGGATGAGATCGTCGCCCTGGATGATACGCCCGTGACCAGCCTTCAGCAACTACAATCAATGCTCGCCCAATTCCCCAGCGGGAGCCAGGTTACCTTAACATTGGTTAGAGGAAATCAGAGACTGAGCACGCAGGTTCAACTTGGAGTGAAGTCCGCGCACTAACCTCCTCGGATCGAGTATTGCTACTACGATGTACCTATGACTAATCCGTTTTCGTCTGGATCAAACCCATTCGAGTTCCTTCTGGGTGACCTCTTGAATATGCTCGGATCGCAGAAGGGGATGGGAGCAGAGATGGCCCGGCAAATGGCAGTCTCCGTGGCAAACGTCATTCCAAATCAGCCCAACGTCGAGCCACTTGACCGGATCAAGTACGAAGAACTGACGAAGATCCTG
>JAKBSX010000196.1 GCA_021844725.1 Actinomycetes bacterium
TTGCGAAGGAGATATAGCACATATATCACGACGCTAATCGAATTGGCCGAGTGAGTAGAGGGGAATCTGAACCAATCAGCCATTGATCGTGTAGAGTAAAGAAAGGCCGATTCTACGAACCCATACTCCAGCGCCGCAGACCCACTCATAGTGATGCGCTGCAGCGGCGGACTTAAAGGTCTCGGGAGACACAACAAATCCTTAATGATCCCCGTGAAGATGACTCCAAAAGCCAGCATGTTACTCAAACTTAACCCTAGACTCGTGTACCCGCACCAGAAACAGATTGGAAGCGCAATCGTGAAGAACGTATGCGTGCCCAAGTTGGCTGTGAAAGCGAAATATTGATCCAGCAGAGGAGTTCTGAGATGCGATTGTAGTGAAGCCAGCCAGGGCGTTTCCCACCGCACGATTCCTATCAGGCGCTGGCGAAGTTTGTAGCGCCATAGTGGTAAGGTCGAGGCATCTATACCACATCATATCGCATTAGCACTTCCCTTAGATATTCGAAGCAGCGCAAGATCTTGGGACAGGAGTTAGGAGATGGCATAATGTACAATGATCGATATGCCTCAGACCAGCATCAGGTCTCCTTATACCATGACCATGGATGTGATGAGCATGACCGGCCGACATACTCGCGGCCGGTAAGTCACGTATGTTACGAGCAGCGACGCATCGAATGTAAAGTTTTGACAACTGGCAGACGTCAAGACTTCAACAATCGGGGATTGCGGAGGGAACGGGGGGTGGAAATCATGACGTGCCAAGACCTTTAATCATCTTTGTCAGCTCAACCGCGATTGATGTGCAGGGATGTTGCGTGAGAGAGAAGAGGATCGCAGGATCCACTTCGAGGGTCCACTTCACGTGCGCGTGTTGCTATGGCGATTCTGGGGGTAAATACTGTAGCTAAATAACGCCGACAGAGGTGCGCAGTAACAACTGGTGAAAGACTTGATACATCAGCCACGCTGTGTGACTTGAACAAGTTTCACAGCCAAACTAGAGTCAGGTTGTGTGTAGTTTTGATCATCATCATCATCATCATCACCATCATCAACAACAGCAAGGCCGGGCTATATTGCTTTGGGTCTCGCATCATCGCAGCTTTGCTTTGCAGAACACAAATCAAAACACGACACCGCAGCAATGGCGTCAATACAGCCCGTCACCGCCAAAGCATCTTCGAATTATGACTACCTCCGCCGCAAAGACTCATCACGTATCTCAACTACCTCGATTGACAGACAGCAATCTGTTAGATACTCACAACCCCAGCCATTGCGAACACATAACGACCGGGTGAGCAATGGAACGGTCAGCACGACACTGACGAACATGACCATGGAGAGCCATGCCGAAACCATGAACACCACTGTCACGGAACCGCCCATGTATAGCAAGAAGATTGTGGTGGTGGGTGACGGTGGGTGTGGGAAGACTTGTTTGTTGATCAGTTATGCCGAAGGGAGGTTTCCTGAGGTGAGCTCTTCCTACTCGAAAACGACGCTGAGGCCAAAAGTACTTATTGATGGAACAGAAATACGTGCCGACCGTTTTCGAGAACTACATCACACACACAAGTGTGCCGGGAACAAATAAACCAATCGAGCTGGCATTATGGGATACCGCGGGACAAGAAGAATACGACAGATTACGTCCGCTATCCTACCCGGAAACAGATCTCCTCTTCGTCTGCTTCGCAATCGATTGTCCCAACTCACTAGAAAACGTAATGGACAAGGTAAATCAAATCCCATCTTCTTCCACAAATCTTCAAGTACAGCAACTAATACAAATCACTAGTGGTATCCGGAAGTCCTCCACTTCCTCCCCACAACCCCAATCATCCTCATTGGTCTAAAATCCGACCTTCGTCACAACAAGACCTGCATCGACCTGTTACGCTCCCAAGGCTTGACCCCAGTAACAATGCAGCAAGGACAGGCTGTAGCTCAAAAGATGGGCGCGAAGTACATGGAGTGCAGTAGCAAGGAATGGATTGGAGTAGAGGAGATCTTTGACACGGCGATTGTAGATGCTGTAAAGGCTGGGGAGGAGATTGAGGCGAGGATGAGAGGGGATAAGAGCGGGGTGGAGGAGGAGGAAAGGGGGGCGTCGGGAATGAGTAAGGGAAGTGGGAAGAAGAGGAAGAAGGGTGGCAAGAGTTGCAGGATCCTTTAATTCCCGAGACAACGAATTTTTTTTTGTGCTAAAACACCATTTTTGCAGGTACAACTTCGTGGTGGGATTCGATCTTGTCGTTGGTAGGGAATTTGAGGTAAACAAGTGCGGGGAGGGGAGACAGCATACAATTAGAAGGCGCGGGTTCGCATACATGACGGGCAACGGAGCGGCGCATTGGCTAGGCGTTTACATTTGCTCTGGTCGTCGCGACTGCACATAATGATTGGGTCGTGTCTCGGTCTTGTCTCGCGGGCTGGTCAACTCCACCACGCTCTCGATTCATGTATCTGGCAGAAAGAAGGAGTCGGCACGTAATACGTCAACAAGCCGAGCATAGACGACATAAAAGCTTTCCATTTATCATTATTCTATCTCTGCATTCATGCCAAGGGGTATCATTTCCTCCACTATCCGTCTTCCCATCTCTACTCTCTTCCCAACCGTTCCATAAATCCATCGTGTATTGCATATGTATCATTTCCGCCAGATCAATCCCTTATCTCGTCCGAGCCACCGGCGGCGTCTCCAACGCACTCTCCTTCTCCTCTCCCTCCTCCGCCCCCGCTGCCGCCTCATCACCCTTTTCACCAGCTCCTCCCATCCCGCTCGCATCCTTGCCCATCACGCTCTCGAACTGCGACCACAGCGCTTCGACATTGCTGAATTCATTCCCGATACCTATGACTGATTCAAGGGAGCGATTGAGACGATTTAGGTGAGTCAGCGTGGAGTCGAGTGCCTGTGTCGACTTTGTTAGCTCGTGGATATAGAAATATGAGGCGAAGAGGGGTGGGGCGAAGGGAGAGATACCAAGGCGATTTCGTTGACGAGGAGGGCGCGTTGGGTCAAGAAGTAGGATTGTTGTGAGGAGGAAGAGCCGTTCGGCGCGTGATCTGAGGATTGGAGGGACATTTTGTTTCGTGGTTTGCGATTACTGTGCGCAAGAATGCTTCTACCTATAAATTGCTCAGGTGGGATGTTGGGATTGGAACTTAGAAGGCGCGTGAGCATGTGACCAGACTGAACATCTCACGCCCGGATCTTCCTCGATGACTTCAATCCTCCAAAAACTCAATCTCCACGCGTTCAATTTTTACGAGATCCTGATCCATCTCGCCCGTGCAATTTTTGCATCGTCTCTCTATATAAGACTGTCGCTTTAATGAATGATCGCAGCCACCAAGGACAACACCCTTGTGGCATAGGAACCATCTAGCTACAATGATTTGCCTTGCTATGCCTTGGTCGTCTAAACATACGCTGAAAGATTCTCTACGGCAGCCCATTAATGGTACAGTGAAACTGTTCATGGCGAAGCTCATGCCAAGGACCCGGAATTCTGTTTTGGATCTACAGACCAGACGGTGCTGGTTATTGGCGGAGCCTGCCTATCACTGCACAATGCTCATAGGCTAGCGAGGAGCGCAAGCGAAGGGACACTAATTAGAAAAATCTCAAAGCAGGCTACAAAAGAACTGGAAGCGCAGAACTGAATGCCAATTGCTCCTTTATTGTCACTATTAGTGACAAAAGCTCGAGATTGAGTATATCCCTCCCTCTATCTCTGCTTTACCGCCCAGCCGATGCAGCATGTAAAGTAGCATTCTGAGCATACGCGCTCCACGTTCCCAAACCTTCCTCCCTCAGCAGTTCAGGAAGCTCATCCTCCTCCCAACTTTCCCAAATCCCCTTCTCCCTCGGCTCCCACCCCCATTCCCTCAACCTCACAGCCCTACTCCTCGAATTCAGCCCAATAACAGCAGGCGTCCAAGTCCCAAACAAATCATCATAGTGTTCCTTTCCGACCTGCCTAGGTGTTGGATCCTTAATCAGCCCCCTCTTATATAGACCTTTTCCTATATTCTCCGCAACCTCCAGCCAACTGAACTCGCGACTATTCTCGCAAAAGACGTATGGATTCGCGTTTACCTCCTTTGGCGACGCTTTCTCCATCCAATGCAGAAGCACGATATACGCCCTCGCCAGATCCAAGACATGAATCTGACTCTCGACAGACAACCCCTTCCCCACTACAGGCGCAAACCCATTCTTCAGCGCAAACCGCGCGATAGTTGGGAATTGGGCAGTCAAGCGTCTGTGCTTGGGATTGAAGCCATGGATCTCTGGCGGCGTCATGATGATGATCTTCGCCGTCTCACCAAGCTCTCTGGCCGTCTTGACAATTTCCAGGTCGATAGGTCTGTGAGGCGCATCGTTGGCTAGCGCATCGATATCCTCAGGCTTGTTATCGTAGTAGATCTTGTCGGACTTGAACTCGCCATGGGAGCCGTCGTCGAGGACTGAAGTACCGCTTGTGTGGATGTAGATGGCTTCTTTGCCTTCCTTGGCTCGTCTGCGTATGCCTTCGAGCACGGCTCGAGCGGATGGGAGATGATCGGCTGTGGCTGTATGCATCGTGATGTCGTGCTTAGCAGTCTCGCCGGCAATCAAGTCGAAGTCGTTCAGATCGCCTGTGATAGCTTTCGCACCCGAACTTTCAATTTGCTTTGCATGTGCGTCTCGACGGACCAGCCCAGTCACGGAGTAGCCTTCTGCGATGAGGAGGTCGAGGACGCACCAGCCTACGAAGCCGGGACCAACAATGAATACGGACTTACCTGCGGACATGTTTGTCGTTAAGCAGTACACTGTAGTAATCAGAGCTGTAAGCTGTTAAGATGAAGTCCTTCGAAACTTGGTTTCATCACGACATTAATGCAGATCATGGAACGGTGATACAACTCCGGGTCTACAACGTTGTGCTTTGAAATACTCCACGTTCGCAAGCTCCATGTACCATGGCACATGTGCAGCATACATCTCCCTTTCGAATTAGGCTGTGATCTGGAAATCTCTATTCCGACGATTCACATCATTCAAAGAGGCTAAACGAGAATGCCTTCGTCGTGACCGAATGGAGCGGCAGAAGGAGTAGTTGCTTGCGCGATGCAGGGACACGTCCATGTAGTGCCGCGTCATGAGCTTCGTATCTCTTATATTTCTCATTTTCAGCAAAGGGAAACCACAGTTCATCCAAACGTTCCCAATTCTGTCCACATCGAGGCCAAATGCATTGTGCAGATACGGCTGGTCGAGATGTACGGCAAAAGGTCATCGCAATCGGCTAAGCACAAGTGAGGTTCATCCTTAAGACACTGCTGCGGGACAGCTCGTCAGGCGCCAACACAGCGAAAGACATGGTGCACTAGGCTGATTGTAGCCCCCGCATGGTCTGGGTAGATCAATATACATCTCAGGACCTCATCTTTCCACTTTTCCTTTTCTAGGCTATCTGCTATACCTCACTGTGGAGATTTAAAGCCATGTGACATGGAAATGGAGAAACGGGGAGCCCACATTCCGCAGACCTTTTTAACGTGGCATGGACGTATTACGATCTCGCCGTAGGACACGATATATTACCGATCCATCCATCTCTGGACCATACAAAAAGATAAACAAGCCTGTTGTCTTCCTACAATTCGACTCCGGCAGGCTCTAAGCCCGCGTCCACTGCATGTTTTCTCCATAGCAATCCAGTCCAAACCGACCTTAGCCACTTATGGGAAGACCAGTCGAATCGACATGGTAACGAAATTGCATGATGTAGATGTTCTCGTTTTTTCAGGCACTACAATCTTTGTACCATCAAATTTGAAAAGAAGCCAGTTCACATATCAAATCATGGAAAATGGTCAGATGAAAGGGACGTAATTAACTCCCTGCTTGGGTTCATCGACTAGGGTTCAACTCCACATATATTTTTCCTGCGTTCAGTTTGTATGCTTACGGAAGGGAAATCAGTGAGCAGACTCGTAACTTCTTTTACCCGCAGTACAATCAGTAAAGGAAGAGATCAAAGATGTGGTAAAAGACGCTCCGTGAGAAGGATTGGCAGACCTCCAATCTCTGCGACTTTAT
>JAKBSX010000197.1 GCA_021844725.1 Actinomycetes bacterium
TCAGGAGTTACCGGACGACACTGTGATAAACAACCCGACAAGGATAAAGGCCCGTTCTGAATACAAGACAGCAGAGGTTGCTTTGGCCCATGCAAAAGAGCTACTCGGTGCAGAAGTTTCAAGTTCCAGCGTTGCCAGCAGTTCTATTGATGACCACGAAACAGTTATTGCAGAACTGAAAGCCTTTGTCGCAACTGCTACAGATGATCTGGAAAGGGCAAAGCTAGCGCTTGCGGGTATTCCAGCAAGACTTCCTCGTAACGAGATCCATCCAGGGCTTACCCGTGAAAAGCCACGCTTAGAGCGTCGGGCCTTACAGATGGTGTGCCGACTGCTTGCCTATAACGCAGAACTTGATCTAGCACGACGGATAAATGCCTACCTTGGCGATGATGACGAATATCGGAGAATCACCCGCAATCTGCTGCACTTGGGTGGAACAATCACATTCGCACCAAAGGTAGTTACCGTAAATCTCAACCAACCAGACCCACCTAGTCTTGCACGTGCTCTTGGGCTACTTATTGAGGAGATAAACCACAAATCTCCTCGCCTTTCGGGCGACGGACGACCAATTGTCTACGTCCTCAAAGCCAAGACAAATTGATCTCGGTCGGATCCCCTACTTCTGGAGGTCTGAAGGATAAGAAAAGCGGTTTTGAGCTCCTTGGACTTGCATCCGTTTTTGAGTACGAGTTCCCAGGCTAAATGGTCAAGTGCTGATTGTAAATTATGAAGGAACTCGCCGAACACAGTGTTGAGGCGTGGGTAGGTCAAAAAACTGAACCTCCCCATGGATAAATCCAGGGGGTTCTAAAGCCATTATCCAAGTTTGTACAGACTTGAGATTTTGACCATGATGATCCCGAGAAACACTTAGTGTGGCAAGCGTAGTCAGAGGCCATATGACTTACTTTGCTGTGCCTGGCAACACCGACGCAGTAGCTACATTTCGGACCCAGGTGACCAGGTACTGGTTCAAGGCGCTTCGGCGTCGGAGCCAGCGTCACCGCCTCAACTGGATCCGGATGAACCGTCTGGCAACCCGGTGGTTACCGCCTATCCGGGTGAAGCATCCTTTCCCAAGTGAACGCTTCGACGCTCGTACTCAAGGCAGGAGCCCAGTGCGGTAGTCCCGCACGCTGGGATCTGCGCGGGCCGCTCGAAAGGGTGGTCCCTACCGCAATTGACCTGGAACTTAGTAACATTTCTGCTCAACCACATGACATGCTGTGCATCGCTGGACTGAGATTTGTCGAAAAGATGTGCAGCCAGTTGGTGTATGTCGGCGGTAGGGCATTTACATATTGGGCATGAGCTGACTTTGTTAACTATCTCTGTCATTTGACCATGTTTCAGGGCAAGAGCAAGAAATTAGAGTCTAAATCAAATTTAGCACTTATGTGCGAAATAAAAGTATCGCAAGAAGTGGTGCCCTATGAAGATCCAGGGTCCGAGTAGAACTCAGGACATTCATAGGGTTCGAAGCCCTCCTTGTTTTGACTTTGATTTAGCTAAATGAAGATGGAGAAATAACTAGGGCATTTGCGAGTATATGTCTAAAGCATCCTTCGCGAATATGTTTAAGTCTCTTTCCAAATACCTGGTGTGAATATCGCCTCCTAATATTACCTCTCCGCCCTTTTCAACAAACATGGACCGAAGGTCAGCCGAAACTCCCCTAGGTGTCAGGGAATGTATTACGAAGGTGGCAATTTTTTTCCCATGAAGAGAGGGCAACTCGCTTATGTATTTGCGTGCATTTCGAGAGGGATGGATACCGCCAAGTAGTGGTCCTTCCACCTGTACTCCGTAGACGATTAGGTCACTGCCAATTAAGCTCAAATGGTTAATATTGTTGGCATTAGCTAATTCGGTTTTCCAACCAGCTTCCCAAAAATAGCGGCTTATGTCTTGGCTGGCCTTATCTACTGTTCTACTTGCAACATCTCGTATGATTAGTACCGAACCGAGGTACAGTTTCGGGTTGCTTCCTTCTGTTGCCTTATTGACCCTGGAATGTTGATTGGTAAGATCAGCCGTGGCTCCTCTAGCCGCACTCATTCCCTGTGCCATTGCTGAAACCACGGTAGAAGGTCCAACTTGGAGGTCTCCAACTGCCCAAACTCCTTTGGTAATCGGAAAAGCTGCCTCAACCCGTGCATGTTCACGGTTATAAGCAAGTATTGCATGGGGACTTTTTGTCGAGAAGAGTCCACTTCCTAACCATCTCCGGTTTACTGGCTGATGCCCAGTTTGTGGTGCCCCAAGTGTGGTTTGGCTAGAGAGGTTTTTCCACTCTGGTTCCAGTCTGTAGCCCATTGCAGTTACCACAAGATCTACTTCTATAGTTTCACCTGGCTGATCGTTCAGCTTCGGAATTGATGAGGCGGTTTTTTGGATGGTGTGGTTCAAGGTTGCAGTGCTGACTACGCCTTTGGCGTTGGCACTCAACTTTGTGACAGTAGTTAGGAATCTAACGTCGACTCCGTCATCTCTAGCGTCAGCAATCTCATCCGGGCGAGCACGTGAGTATCTTTCGTCCATCCAGTCAATCGCTGTGGCGGAACCACCAAGCCGAAGCACTGAACGAGCTACGTCCATTGCAGTGTTTCCAGCACCGATTACCAACACATTTTTGCCATTTAGAAGTGGCCGGAAGTTCCCAGAACTAAGCACGAATTTTGCCATGTTCAAAAATGTCTTGGCATCTTCAACTCCGTCTAGGTCGATACCTTCGATTCTGGGGATTATGGTTTGATTTGCTCCAATAGCACAAACTATGCCGTCAAACGCCTTGAGCAACTCATTAATCTGGTCGGGTTCGATCTTGGAATTGGTGTTGAACTTCACTTCGGAAGCCTTCAACTCGTCGATCAATGGGAACCAGGATGAGTTGGGTAGCACATAGCTTGGAATTCCCCATCTCATTACACCTCCAAGTGCGTCTTCTTCTTCGAATACAGTCACGTTGGCTCCGAGCCTGCGAAGCTCATAGGCGGCTCCCAGTCCCGCTGGTCCACTCCCTATTACAGCCATCTTCAGGTGATTATCTGGACCAGCATTGACGGTAATTGCTGGGGCATGATCTGCGATATAGCGCTCTATTTTTCCAATCTCGACTGCACTGTCTCCAGCTAATGACCAGGTACAGGACGCTTCGCACTGGGTGTTCCAATCGCACACTCTGGAGCATGCAGCAGGCAGACAGCTGTTGAGGGAAATTATCTCGATTGCTTTCTGCAGATCGCCGGCTTTTGCAGCTGCAATGAACCCCGGAATATCATTATGGGCTGGACATCCCTTTACACAGGTTGGATCTGGGCATTGGAGACATCTTTCAGAGGCTCGTTCCAGTTCTTCAAAACTGGTGAATCCCGGTGCAACTTCACTAAAGCTTCCTATCAGTATTTCTGGTGCAGTTGGCTTTTGCATTACTGGCTGCTCAACTAGTACTGGTCCTTCGATAAATATTGCTGAGAATGGACAGGCTCTTTCGCACTGCCTGCATCCAACACATATCTCATTTGCACCGACAGCTATCCAGTTGGGTTTGTCGAGGGTTAATGCACCAGTGGGACACCTTACGATGCACTCTTGGCAACCAGAGCATCGGTCTTTAAGTATGTGAATCTGAGGATGCTGATCTTGGTGAATTATTTGGTTTTGAATTTCGGTGGTGCTTACCATGACTACTCCTAACTAACCCTTACGATGCCGCATGCATTGGCAAATAGAGGACACTAGCTGTCAGGCAGATAATGACTGCCAGTGAGATAACCATTGCGGTTGCCATAATTGGCTTTTTTGAATCGGAATGGAGATCTGTCCTTGCGATTCTGTATACCGCCCACAAGGTAAATGCAGTACCTAGACCCATGAAGCCAACTTGGACGGTGACAATTTGAGGATTGGTCAAAAGGCGAGTGTTATAAATCCCAAGGTGTATTCCCAAAGGTGAAAGGACTGCTGACGGTACTCTCGTGACATGCTTGAAAAACTTGGGCAACTGCCGTGCAAAGTAGTCAAATCCGGTTATAGGGATTAGCGCATAAGCGAATGCAGTGAACCACTTAATAGTGCTAGCCCTTCCCTTATTTCGGGAGTTTACCTTTTGTATTGCAGTTACTCCAAGCCATATAAACGCAACTACTAGTATTATTCCTCCGAAATAATCGACCGGATTTGGATAGTGCGGGAATGAGATTGCCTTATTTAGCCAATTATCAATTGGAGTGAACCAAGCCATTGCGTTGTACTGCTGGTAAAGAACCAGCCCAAGAAGGATTGCTACCGCTAGTCCGACATCAAGACGCCGCTTCGAAGGTGCTACTACTGAAGTCATAGGCTTTTGAACGAAAAGGCCTATGTTATCTGATGGACATGACTTGTAACATTCGGAACATAGTCCACAAAATGAGTTAGAGTCTGCGCTTCCAGGCCAGGTATACCATGGGCATCCGAAACCGTCTTCTCCACCTCGCATGCAGTCCTTGGTAGAACAGGTGAGGCAGACATCGCGGTCCTTAGTTCGGAATCCAGCAACACTACCCATCGAACCCACGGTGGCGACAAGTGAGGACAAAGGACACAGATACCTGCAAAAGGTTCTTCGTTCAAATAATAAAAAGCTCAGGGTGGCAAATGACACGATTCCAATCACCATGATTGATGTCGCTATCGGAGCTCCTGGACCGGCAATATTGAAGAATTCCTCAATAAAGGTGAGAATTACAAATGCTGCTGTTGAAATTAGAAGTCCATATCCGGCCCAAGATTCGGGTAGCTTCTTGCCCAGCCCAAGAGCCTTCTGTGTTCTTTGAAACAAGGTGCGCCGCTGTATCCATTCTCCAAAGCCACCGAAAGGACACATGGCACACCAGCCTCGGCCGATCACTGCAGTTATGACAAAGACAAGTGCGAACCACAGATACCATGTAATAGCCGGTCCGAAGTTTCGTCCCGGAGTGGTGATTCCAAAGATTCCTGTCGCGATCACTATCCAAAAGATTATTTGGTTGGGAAGTATCAGGAAGAACTGGAATTTTCTGTCGTGAAGCATCTTATTTAAGATGCGACCGAAATGTTTACTTTCGGTGAGATCGATGCCAGGGTCAGTTTTCGTGAACCTACCCGGTGGCGGTGTTTCCGGCGGCCGTAGCCTAACTGAAGTTGATACTGGGTCATTTTCTATAACCAGTGCCCTTTGTTCAGGTTGTATGTCTGCACTTTGCTGGGTCATCTTACCCTCCTGGCACTTATCTTACATTTACTAACTTACTTTACATATACTAGATTAGTAAATGTATAGTTGCAAACTTAATGAAAATAATTTATAATTCTTGTTACTAACGTTTTTGTGATCGGGGTTGAAACAATGAATCTAGCGCTGAGCAAAAAGGCAGACTATGTAGTCAAGGCCGCAATTTCGTTGGCTAGGGCATATGACGGAGATAGGTATTTAAAGATTCGCGAAGTTGCAGCAGAAATGGCGATTCCCCGCAGTTATACCCCTCAAATTCTCGATGCACTAATTCAAAAGGGATTAGTTGAGTCTCGAGCGGGCAAAACTGGTGGTTACAGATTGATGTATAGCCCAAATGAGATTACTGTGTTGCAGGTCGTTGAAGCTGGGGAAGGTTCCCTTAAACCAGACCGATGTACACTCTCAGATGGTCCCTGTAGATGGGGGAATGTCTGTCCTATGCATGAAGTCATTTCAAGTGCTGTCAACACGTTTCGTGACACCATAGCTGGACAACGGCTTTCTGAACTTGCTCAACGGGATTTGCTACTTGGGCAGAGTGATCTCGAGGTCCCAGAACACCCCCACATTCGCGGAGATCCATTTAGAGAGTGTGCAATTCGTAATCAAACGATTATCTATTTGGACCATAAACAGGTTGTTTCAAATTTAAAGTCTGAAGATGGCGATTGGCTTTCAGCCTTGATGCTTGATTCGCTCGAGACCGCGATTTATCAAGAGTCCTTGTCGTACCTTTTCCCTGATGTAGGTGTCGGTGATCGTCACCTAAGCGTTAACCTGGGCTATTTTCACTCCCAGGTAGGTACAATAAGCATTCCACTCACAATTGATAATT
>JAKBSX010000198.1 GCA_021844725.1 Actinomycetes bacterium
CCACTCAGAACTTAGCCATTTTGCCATATTAAATTCCCCCATCCAGACCGATATTGCATTGGTAATGTTACCTTGAAGTTTGTGCCTAAGTCGAAATAATCTCTAATCGTTAGTAAAGTCCTTGGAATAAATCGTCCTCTAAAATGCCCTGCGGGATATTCTCTTGAAAAACAGATCGAGCGAGTATATAGTCCTCAAACGGCCACGCTTCCTCTGCCTCGGAATCAGGCAGCCCGAACCAGAAAGGTGAGTTTGGGTCTATCTGGGTTGCATGAGAAAGAAGTGAGTCTTTACGCACCCTGTAGTAGCCACGGACATCCACCCTCGTGGTTATTTCTGTATCTTTACCCATTCGACTTAGTCTTTCTTCAGTGAATGGTGACTCAAGCCCTAAATCCAAAAATTTTCGATGCAATGCAAGCATCCGTTCCGAAGACCACGCGGTGTAGTACAACTTGGAAATCTGATGGGCGGGTCCCAATTCAGGTTTGTAATTTACATCACCACTTTTGTCGTATGCATAGACAGATATATCGTGAACCTTTAGATGATCAGGGTGTGGGTATCCCGCCTGGTCCTCGTGGTAAGTAACCATCACCTGCGGCTTCTCGGCCCTGATTATCCGTATTAATTTATCGCCTGCCTCTTCAAGCGGAGCCAGATTAAATGACTCCGGATGCGAATTTGCTGGAGTGTCGGGCATTCCTGAGTCTCTGTATCCGAGCATGTACGTCTGGGCATAACCTATGATACTGACCGCTCGTTCGAGTTCAGCTTTTCGTATCTGCTGGAGATCAGCCCTGACCTCTGCAGAATCCATGGTGGGATTATGAATATCTCCTTCTTCACCACCAGTGCAGGTAACAAGTACACTTCGGATTCCTTTGTCGCGAAGCTTGGCAACCGTAGCAGGTCCTTTGGAAGATTCATCGTCAGGATGGGCATGTACCGTCAATAGTGTAAGTGTTTCAGACATCATTCCATTGTATTTAGTTTGTCCGGAATAAAGCGCTCCAGAGCACCCAGGCGTTTATAGGTTCGGATATTGCTCTATATTGACTGTGCAGACAAAGGGGCAGTCGCTGAAAGAAGAGCCATAAATCAGCTGATGGTCTGGAAGAGTTTCCCGCCTTCTGTCGAGGGAGAAATCAGGCGCTAGTGAAAATCCCTCGAGGAGCACTTCACCTCCAACACTAGCGTCTCTACCTTCTCAGCGATTATATTTATCACTCCACCAGCTTCCTCGATCCTACCCAAAACTATCAGAGCTGGAGACCTCCCAACAATGGAACGATACCTAATCCATAACCCTTTAGAACAAACTATGTTCATCAGTCCGGTCTCATCCTCTAAATTAACGAACGTAATTCCATTAGCTGTGGCTGGTCTCTGCCTGTGAGTAACGATGCCGGCAACCTTTACCTTTTTTCCATTCGGTAAATCTTTTAGTTTGTTGGCACTGACGACCCCCAGGGAACTGAGACGATCCCTTTCAAATAGCATTGGATGCCCCTGTGGAGAAATGCCATAGGAAGAAAGCTGCATGTAAGATCGCTCACGCGACGAAAGCTGTCTTATACTTGGGGCTCTAGTACCTAAAACCATTGAGGGAAGAAATTCTTTGGAATAATGGGAGCTCGGTCCAGCTGCCCATAAGGCACTTCGGGTATCCAGCTTTTGCAAAGACATATCGTCAGCCTTCAGACCATCCAACGCGCCGGCTACAGCCAATGCCTCAATTTGAGATGAACTGATTACAACAGTCCTGGCCAGATGTTCCAAAGACTTATAAGGACCCCGCTCGGCAATTTCTTTGGCTAACTTGGCCCCAATTCCTTTGATGGATAAAATCCCAATCTGAAGAGCCATGCCTCCATCCTTTCCGATTTTCAAATCTGCTCTGTGGTCTGGGTTATTGACATGCGGAGTAATGACATCAACACCATGCCGCTTGGCATCTTCCACCAAAGTCCCAGGAGACCAAAATCCCATGGGTTGTGCCCTGATCAGAGCAGCACAGAAGGCTGCAGGAAAGTGGTACTTGAACCATGCGCTGGCATAAACCAGATAAGCAAAAGATGCAGAATGGCTTTCAGGAAACCCAAAAGAAGCAAATGCGGAAAGCTTTTGAAATATCTCAGAGGCCACATCTTCAGTTATTCCATTTTTTAGCATCCCTTCAAATAGCCGTCCTTTGAGAAGTCTCATCTTCTCGCTTGAGCGCTTTGCCCCCATTGCGCTTCGCAATTGATCCGCCTCTCCAGGGCTAAACCCAGCAGCGTCTATGGCCATCTGCATCAATTGCTCCTGAAAAAGAGGAACACCCAACGTCTTAGACAACGAATTTTCGAGCGATGGATGAAGATATGTAACTGGTTCAAGTCCATTTCTTCTTCTTATGTAAGGATGGACAGAACCTCCCTGGATGGGACCAGGCCGTATTAGAGCTACTTCGACGACAAGATCATAAAAACAACGCGGTTTCAATCTAGGTAAAGTTGCCATCTGGGCTCTGCTCTCTACCTGAAAAACTCCCACGGTATCGGCCTCAGTAAGCATTTGATAGATTTCATCCTCCTGGGGTATTAAAGATAGATCGATCTCTTGCTGGTAAAACTTTCGAACCAAATCAACCATTTCATGCAGAGCAGAAAGCATCCCCAAACCCAGCAAGTCAAACTTCACTAACCCGACCTGTGCGCAATCATCTTTATCCCACTGCAAAACTGTCCTGTCTTGCATTCGAGCCCATTCAATTGGGCAGACTTCAGATATTTCCCTATCGCACACCACCATCCCGCCAACATGTATACCAGTATGTCTAGGATTATTTTCCAACTGCAAAGCAAAGGCCAGGACTTCCTCTGGAGCAGTCATCACTTTTCCGCCAGAGGAGTCCCTCATGGCAATGCAATGACTTAATCCCGAATACCTATCCACCTGAGAAGCCCATGAATCAGCAACTTCAGCAGGATGGCCGAAAGCCTTAGCCACATCACGAACGGAAGACTTTGAGCGAAAGGTCACCACTGTTCCGACTTGAGAAGCTCTATACCTGCCGTAACGGCGATAGATGTATTGAATGACTTCTTCGCGCCTGTCACTCTCTATATCAACATCAATATCAGGTGGCCCATCTCTGTATGGTGAAAGAAACCGCTCAAAAAGAAGCCGCAACGACACTGGATCCACATTTGTTATCCCGAGAGCGTAACATACGGCAGAATTTGCCGCAGAACCCCTGCCTTGGCAGAATATGTCATTAGCTTTGCAAAACTGGACAATGTCCCAAACAATCAAAAAATAACCAGCAAAACCAAGTTCGGCTATAACTCCTAATTCATAATCAAGCTGTTCATATGCACCACCAACCCTTGGACTCCGTCTATTTCCATACCTTACTGGAGCCATCGAATAAGTAAGTTCGCTTAAAAAACTCATCTCACTATGACCAGCGGGAACTTTAAAATCAGGTAGCTCTGGAGCTATCAGATTCAGGTCAAAAGCACATGCAAGCCCAAGATGGTGAGCATTTTGAACCAAAGTTGGAAACCTTCTGAATCTTTTTAGTTGCTCCTTCGGCGAACGAAGATTCGCCATAGGATACGGTGGCAACCACCCTTGCACCTCATCAATACTCTTGTTTGTCCTTATCGCAGTCAAAAGTTGATGCAACTTTGAGGAGTCTCTTGTGCCATAGTGCACATTGTTGGTAGCCACAAGCTCGACCCCCAAAGAAGCAGCTATCTTGACCATCTCATTATTACGTGGCTCATCCAAAGGGTCAGCATGGTCCCAGCACTCTACAAAAACATTATCCCGCCCAAATAGGTCACACAAAAATGCCAGCCTCTTCCTGGCTTCAATCGGCCCACTTTCAAATAAGGCCCTATTGACTGCACTCTTGCGGCATCCAGTCAGAATCGCCCATTCACCAGAATCAAAAGAAGCCAGACTCTGATAATCAAGATCAAAACTTCCCTTTTCCTTGTTGGCCATCTGTCCATGAGAAATAGCTCTAGACAAAGATCTATATCCGGATGGCCCCTTTGCCAGAACTACTAAATGATCACCATCTGGATCAATCTGTTTGCTTCTGGGCGCACCACTTCCCAAAGTAAGCTCTGATCCATAAACAGCTGGTAGACCGCACAACTTAGCTGCAGACGCAAACCTGGGGACTGCATACAAGCCATTGTGGTCAGTAATTGCGAGAGATGACAATCCCAATTCACAAGCCACCTTAACAAGCTGCTCAGGATCGCTTGCCCCGTCTAAAAAACTAAAATTTGAATGGCAGTGAAGTTCTCCATAACCTTCCACTCCAATATTATATCGAACATATGTTCGATTTAGTACCACGGTTCATGTCCGAGGTGAACGCAGCTGTGAGAAGGGGTTTAAAAACAAAAAGCGTGCCGCCCAATCCAACCGGACCTGACGGCACGCCAAAAGAAATAACTAACCCTGGGGAAGGCCCCCGGGTCCAGATACCTTGACGAAAGCTGAACCATTCCACGTCGACATATAAACGCCGGAAAGGCTAATCCCGTTATGGTTGGTGGAGCTCAGATTGAAAACTCCATAGATGTTAGGAAAGTTGGAAAGATGCTGGAAGTAATGCTTGAGCTGAGCTGCAGTAGCATTTACACCTATGCTCTTCAAGGCAGATACCAACATCAACCCAGAGGCATATGCCAGACCCCAACCATCATTCGGAGTGCCACCAGACTTCGCAACCATTGACTGGAACTTTGATACCACCGGAGCCAGGTTACTGGGCAGACTGGACGGAGACAGGTAAAGAGGTCCCACGGGGAAATAAATATGGGTCGGCAACACACTGGCAAGGTGATGCAGCTCACCGCTGACCGCGTTTCCTGCACTGGTATACACCGGAATAGAACTCATGCCAAGCTGATTTTGAGCATGCAGAGCAGTCCCTATTGGGGTACCAGTGGTCCAAACTATCAGAGCCTGAGGATTAGCAGCCTTAATCACAGACATCTGGGTTGTTGCACTTACCGCAGACGGATCATAGGTCTGATGACTGACCACCTGGATGCCCTTGTACTTCGAAGTCGCAATGAGTGACTGCATGACCGGCCAGCCACTTGCCCCACTGACATCAGTGGTGTTCAAAAAGGCGACCTTAGTAACACCCTTGGACTTCAACATATTCAGGATCGCTTCCAAATCCAGTTTATACGAAATTCCTGAACTGAAAATGTAACTATTTGCCGGGGCAGGATTTACTGGACTCAGATCATACATGATCGGACCACTCGAAGTGGCAAGGTGATCCACAGCCAGGTCAGCTGCGGCAATACTCCCATTGAAAATAAATGGAACCTTCTGAGCTACCCATTGACTGGCAATCGAGACACTCGTAGAAGGAGAGGATTGATTGTCCTTAATATCCAGCTTGATCTGGTGCCCATCAATCCCGCCTGATGAATTAACTGAATCAAATAGCCCTGTAAGAGCCTTGGCCTCTCTGGAGCCAAGGAATGAACCCTGACCAGTCTCAGACAAGACAGCATGAATCACGTATGGACTCGAGCTGCTCTTGGCAGAAGAACTACTAGCAGCGGTAGTCGAGCTGCTTGAACTGCTTGAACTACTCCCGCACGCAGCCGTGAGCATCGCAGCAGACAGGAGTCCCGCTCCAATTGCGATACTGCGCCTGGAGTGCGATTTACTAAAAAGCTTCATTGTTCCCCCTGGATCAAATAATAAAAAACTAGTACTTTATGGATTTGCAATATTTCTAATGCTGATTTGTAGCACTATTTATAGCGGCCGCCACCTACGGCAGCACTACTGCGGAATAAGCGAGCGAAGTTTATCCTTATCAATTCGAGTTAGCACTTCTAGATCCAAAGCATCAAGACTAACCGAATACCCAGTATTGATATCGGTTACAACTAACGCCTTGGGAGCCGATCCACCCAAATAGCTAAGTCGAACTGCGCCAAACTCATTACGAATGGTTAGAAATTCCGTTTCATTTGTCATCAGAGTCTGGCTTCTTTTGATTCTGGTGAATGGGCGGAGACAGGTAAAGAGGTC
>JAKBSX010000199.1 GCA_021844725.1 Actinomycetes bacterium
CGAGTAGATAACAGCCAATTTCTCGCACAAATCATGTCAGGCTAATCCAGTGCTTCTGGAAGCATTTATCTGCAGGAACTAATGACATATCAAATACGGTCATCCACCTAGACCAGCTACTGGTTTCAGTTTCACCAGTAAAAACGACCACATCGGCAATCCGATCAACCGCTGGGCTAAAAAATAGGCCTATTGAAATATCTCTGCATGCCTTTAGGGTCAATTTGGTTCACCGTCAGATTGAAAAAGGTATTTGCTGTCATCTCTATGACACTCATAACCGGGAATATACCCTAGACCAAGGGCTGTCGCACCAAAGTATCATTTGACCGCTTCACAATTCGTCCTAAGCGGTTTTTACCAGTACGGGAGCCTGACTTCGGACCTGTGTAACTGCGGACTGCAAGAGATAGAGTCCCGCTAGGCCGGGGAGCCTGTCAACTCGACGATCTATGCGTTCGACCGATTCCATCCCAAACTCATCTCCGAAAAGGAAGTTGGCCAGAAAAGCCGTCTCCTCTCCACTCATTACTCCTGAACCCACAGGAGCCCAGAACTTTTTAAGTGCTGCTCTGGTAAGTATTCTGGCCTTGTTTGACGATTCCAGGCGTTGCTTTGCTTGGCTGCAATAGAAATCTATATGCATCCCCTCCTGCTTCATAATCCTGCTTAGAAGAGTGGAGAGCACCGGGTTATTGGCACGCTGGGATAATTGTGCATATCCAGCCTGAGTAGTCAACTCGTTGACGGCGCCCCATGACATATGAAGTGCTACGAAGTCGCTGCCGACCAGGGTACTGGCTAAGGACATTATGTAAGGGCGAATCTTATCTTTCGCTCCAAGTCCCAGCCTCATAGGAGCAATACGTTGTGATCCTGAGGATTCACCATGGGCATCAATAACTGCTGCCAATGCTTCGCCATGCCAATACTCTTCATAAACCCAAAAAGATAGAAAAGATGTCACAAGAGGATCTGAGTGAGCCGGCGTCAAAAGCAGATCACGCAGATAGCACACGGTGTGAAACTCCACATCATGCATATACCTCAAGCATCGGAGTACACCTTCGTCCAGAGGATTTGTGGAAAAACTGCCCAAGTCAAGGTCATCCCAACGCAGGCGGGCAGTACGTTCTTTATAAAGATCAATGTCGAAAGCCATGTCTCTTATTCGTAACCAGATCGAAATCGGATTAAATATCGGTGAAGTTAATAATCTCGATCTCAGAGAAGTACTGTTAAGTTCCGGCAAAAACAACAGCCACAAAATTACCGCCAACAGCGCAAAATAAACCTTCTATCCTCGCTCCTTCGTTTTATTACTCCGCAACTCTAAGGTCTTTTCATCGTCTACGGTCATTGAATCCCGGTTTATCGCAACGCCATAATCCTCAACTGCTGCTTCAACGGAGACATAACCATTAGTCACATCCAGCAAAACCCGCTGCGGATCTCTTTTATAAGGATTACCGTAGCCTCCTCCGCCGGACATCTTTATAGCGAACCGGGTTCCTGACGGCAAATCCCTGGTCTGGAGCGGTGGTAGTAACTCTTCCGTGTCACTACCGTCATTCAGGACCGCCTTGGCAGTGGTTTTAGGCCCCTTGCCTCCATTTACTCCCCAACCTCCAAATTTAAACTGCCCCATCCTTATGCTCAGCTTTGCTGCACTCAGTAGCTCATACTCCCGAACATAACCAACCCCTCCTCGAAACTCTCCGGGTCCTGCGGAATCGACCAATGGTTCAAACCTGGTGACCCGCATTGGATACTCGGTTTCCAAAATCTCAAGCGAAGTGCTGGGGGTGACCTGATTCATAGCCATTGCCCCAAAGGCACCGTCGTTACTTGGGGTTCCCCCAAGAGAGGTGTTTTGTAATTCATACTGCACAGCTGGCAACCCGTTTCTGGCCTTGACGTAACCTATGGTATTTCCACCTATACCCAGAGCTGCTGGCGCAACTACCCGTCCGGTGAGCTGATCCATAGCCTTTAGGACACTGCAGTAAACGAGATGCATGGTCGGATAGTAATTATTCACTGGTGCAGGAAACACTGCATGTGTCACCCTTCCGGGAGGATTGATAAATTCAACAGCCCGGCGAATCCCATCGTTGATCGGTATCTTTGGGTCTAGCAATCCAATCAAAACCAGAGTGGCTCCGGCCTCGGTGGACTGGGGACGAATGTTTACTGGCCCGGTGACGATCTCATTACTGCCGCTGAAATCCAAACTTATCCTAGATCCAGATTTGGTGACTTTCACCTCGATCTTCACCGGTCTATCCAGATCCACGCTGTCATTATCCAAATAAGCTGTGCCGACTCCAACTCCATCGGGGATTTTCTCCAACTCATCCCCCAGACGTCGCTGGCTGATCACTATCCATTCCTCAAACGCCTGGCAGATCTCCTCGGCTGAATACTCCTGGCATAGTGACACGATCCGTTGTGCCCCAACCTGAGTGCATCCCACCTGAGCCCTCACATCACCAGCAACCTCATCCGGAGTACGGCTGTTCTGCCGCAAGATGGCCTCGACGTCCCTATTAATTCCGTCATTGCTCCAGATTCTCACTCCTGGGAAAAGCACTCCTTCATGAAAGATTTCCCGTGCCCCGGCACTTGAGGAACCGGGAACCAGCCCACCCAAATCGGGTTTGTGCGCAATGCAGGCGGTATAGGCAATGATTTCCCCGTCAAAAAATACCGGCGTTACCACTGCCATATCTGGAACGTGTGAATTTCCCGAATGATATGGATCGTTCGCCATGAAACTGTCACCGGGGCTAATTTCCCCTTTAAATCGGTCGATGATGTACTGAGCTGTGTAGTAATAAGGAAAAAGATGATACGGTGCTCCGGAACCTGCAACTACGTATCCATTGCGGTCTAAGATTGTGGCGCTTCCATCGTATGATTCACGCAATATGGGAGAGTAACCACTGTGAAACAGCAGGTGCTCCATAGTATGGACAACCTCTCCCATCCTATAGCCGAGTACCTCAAGCGTTATCGGATCCATTTGACTACCCCTTCACATTGCCAGAAAGATGAATTACCAAGTTGCCAAAGTTATCCACTACCAGATAACTGTCGGGATCGAGAATCGTCGCCGAATCTGTCTGTTCGATGATTGCCGGTCCATCGACCTGGACTCCGGGAGCCAAGCGTGACCGATAATAAACAGGAGTCGAAAGATACTTGCCAGCTGAATCAAACCAAGCATCCCGATGACCTTTTAGCAAGTCACCAGGTTCCACCTCCGGATCCGACCACTTCATCTGAGGCAGCTCACCGCGCAAAACGAGCCGCAGGTTGACTATTTCCGGCTCTTCATCCGGAGCGGAACTTCCGTAATAACCATGATGCTGGCTGTGGAACCGCTCTCTGGTTGATTCAAGGTCAATAATTGGCAGGCCATCTCGGCTTCCCAGATCAACGGAAAGTTCATAACCCTGCCGCGGGTATCGAACATCGAGCTGATAGGCCAGTTCAGATGACTCGTTACTCAGTCCCTCCACTCTGAAGTCGTTCATTGCTTTGGCTCGTAATTCCTCGAATCCCTCTGCAATGGCACTGGGGTCGGCACTATTAAATCTGGTAATGAAGCTTTGCAGATATACATATTTAACAACGGTATTGAGCAGTCCCATTGAACAGGCAATTCCCGGGAACCTTGGAATCAGAACTTTATCTATGCCAAGTTCACGACCCAAACGCACAGCATGAACCGGTCCTGATCCTCCAAAGGCAACAAGTACGAAGTCTCTCGGGTCAGCCCCTCTCTCCATGAGCGCCATCCGAAGCCCAACAGCCATTTGAGTATCTACGATCTTCAATATGCCCTGGGCCAAAGCCACCTCATCGATTCTGACTTCCCGGCTAAGGCCGGATAGTGCCTTTAGCGCAAGGTCAGCGTTGCCCGCCATTCTCCCGCCTAGGAAGTTGTCCACACTGAGATATCCAAGCACCACATTTGCATCAGTAACTGTCGGCAGGGTGCCGCCCCTCCCGTAGCAGGCTGGTCCGGGCACTGCCCCTGCCGATTCTGGACCCACCTTCAATAACCCGTCTTTGCCCAGAAATGCGATACTTCCACCACCTGAACCAATGGTTCGAATCTGAATCATTGGAGTACCCAAATCCTGTCCGGCAATAGAACCCTCTCTGGTTTCTTCCACCTCGCCATCTAATAAGACGCTCATGTCAGCACTGGTGCCACCCATGTCAAAAGTGAGCAGATTCCCAAATCCGCTCTGCTCGCTCAGCTTTTGACAAAACACCACTCCTGCTGCCGGGCCTGAAAGCAGGGTCTCGTTGGGATACCTAACCGCCAGGGACATTCTTTTCAGGCCGCCGCTTGACTGCATGATGTAAAAACGCTGGGTATTCAGACCGGCGTTTCCAAGTCTTGAAGCCAGCTCCTCCAGATACTCAGACACCACCGGACCCACATAGGCATCCAGAACTGTGGTCGAAAGGCGGGGATACTCTCGAATTACAGGTAAGACATCAGAAGAAATGGAAACTCGACACTGAGGAAATACTTCGCTAATGATCTCTCTTGTCGCCTGTTCATGAGAAGGATTTACAAAAGAAAACAGGTAACAGACAGCAATGGAGTTCACGCCTTGCTCCTTAAGCTCAAGCGCCGATCTCACCACATCCTCTCTCTCAAGCGGTTCCAACTCCTGACCGTCAAAACCTATTCTTCCCCTAATTTCACGGGTTAGAGCCCGACTGACTAACTCTGGTGGCTTGGTGTAATAAGGGTCAATCAGATCTGGTCCAGTGGGATGCATCCCGGCTCGCATAGGATAGATTGCGCCAAGGCCGCGATTTATGAAAAGTCCCGCCCTTGCACCTTTTCCCTCAAGTATGGCATTGGTGGCAACAGTTGTGCCGTGGGCAAGTAGATCTGTGTCTGACCAGCTGACCGGATACTCTGCCACCAATTGCTCAATCGAATTCATTACCGCCTGGGCAGGATTGGCTGGTATCGAAGGAACTTTGACTGTGCAGATCTTCCCGGTTTCAGTGTCGACCGCGGCGAGATCGGTAAATGTTCCTCCGGTATCGATTCCAACAAGCCAGCTCATATTCTTTTCCTCTGCTAGATGATTTAAAATCCATGTGATACACGTCAGCTAGTGCATCGAGTAGCCTCCGTCCACGTTTATCAGCTGCCCGGTTATGAAGTCGCTGTCGCTTGAGGCCAGAAATACAACGGTGCCCATCAAATCCTCCGGATACTCCTCGCGCCTAATACAACGTCGATCTATGTGAGCCTTCATATATTCCGGAGTGCTGCTCGAAACCTGAGTTTCGCTCTGAGTAAACCCGGGAGAAATCGCATTTACCAAAATGTTGTCCTCACCGACTTCCCGCGCCAGTGCCCTAGTGAAACCCACTACCCCAGCTTTGGAGGTCGTATAATGAAGACGATTCGGCATCCCCTCATAGATTCGGCTCGAAGATATATTTATAATTTTTCCGTAGTGTCTTTCTTTCATTGCTGGAAATACCGAGAGACAACAAAGGAACATTCCCCTTAGGTTCACTGACATTACCCTGTCCCATTCGTCCACTGGAATTTCGTACCACGGCCGACGCGGAAGCACACTCATCAGCGAAGCGTTGTTGATCAGTATGTCAATCTTTCCATACTCAGAAATGGCTGACTTAGCCATCGCTTCAGTGCTCGCTTGATCGGAAATATCCACATCGACGGCAATTGCGCTGCCACCCGAAGCACTGATCTTTTTGGCAGTCTCCCGGGCGGCATCAAAATCAATATCCGCTACCACAACCTTGGCACCTTCTTCTGAAAGCCTGCTTGAATAAACTGCGCCGATCCCCTTGCCTCCACCAGTAACGATGGCAACTCTATCTTTGAGTCTCATGTTCCCCCCCATTTATCTAATGTCCAATAAAACTACTAATGCGACATCTCCAAAATCAAATAACCGCGGTCATTCATCACTGCCGTCTGGCCCGAGGTCAAATATGTGGTCGAATCGTTCTGTAAAATCAACGCCGGACCTTCTATACGCCCATTCAA
>JAKBSX010000200.1 GCA_021844725.1 Actinomycetes bacterium
TTTTCTTCGCTGAACGACCTGGGAGGTGAGTCCGACGTCTGACTTTTTTGACGTCGTTGTAATTGGTGGTGGTCCTGGTGGATATGCAGCCGGATTATATGGCGCATCTGCGGGACTGTCTGTGGCCGTAATTGAAAAGGACAAAGTTGGAGGTACTTGCCTTCACCGTGGTTGTGTTCCTGCGAAAGAGTTTCTAGAGACCGCAGCAGTTTATCGGTCCGTTAATGGTGCTGCTGAATTTGGTATTTCAACCTCTGAGCCAAAGATCGATTTCTCCGTTTCTCAAAATCGTAAGCAGAAAGTTGTAGACCAGCTCTGGAAAGGACTTTCCGGTTTGATGAAGAGCAGGAAGATTGAAACAATCGAGGGAACCGGTAAATACCTTGGCAATGGAAGGGTCCAAATATCCGACGGTCGTATCATCGAGGGCGAGAGTATAATTCTAGCCTCGGGATCGGTTCCTAGGTCGATACCAGGCTTTGAGGTCGACGGAAAGATAGTTATGACCTCCGATGAGGTTCTTTCATTAACTTCGCTTCCTTCGAGTGTTGTAGTCATCGGTGGAGGTGCAATCGGGTGCGAATTTGCATCAATGATGAGTGATCTTGAGGCACAGGTAACCGTGCTTGAAGCACTACCGCAGATTTTGCCAGGAGTTGATAAAGACGTTGTCGATGTGGTGGCAAAATCTTTTCGCCGGCGTGGAATTGCTGTGCATACAGGAGTCGCGGTTTCTGGACATACTCCAAATCCTGGTGGTGGAACCACCGTTCATTTCGGCGATAACCAATCTGTCTCTGTAGATGCTGTGATTGTATCGGTTGGTCGTAGACCAAATTCCGATGGGTTACTTGGTGAAGAGACGTTTGTGGAAGTTGACCAGCGTGGTTTTGTAAAGGTTGATCCATACATGAGGACTTCCGAGCAAGGGGTATATGCAATAGGTGACCTTGTTGCTACGGCGCAGTTGGCCCACATTGGCTTTGCGGAAGCGATTGTCGCCATCAAGCATATCCTTTCGGAACCAGTGGTTCCCGTTGACTACTCCAAGGTGCCTTGGTGTATTTACTGTCACCCTGAGGTTGCTTTTGCCGGATTCACTGAAGAGGCTGCCAGGGCGGCTGGCTATGACGTAATTGTCAAAAAGGATCCATTTGGTGGTAACTCCAGAGCACGAATAGTGGGAGAGACCGACGGAGTCGTAAAGGTGATCGCAGAGAAGATGCCTGATGGCAGCGCAGGGAAAATCCTTGGAGTCCATATGGCTGGTCCTTGGGTTACAGAGCAGCTTGGTCAGGGATATTTAGCAGTTAACTGGGAAGCTACACCGGACGAGGTTTCCCAATTTATTCAACCTCACCCAACCCTCTCAGAGGCATTTGGTGAGACAGTTCTAGCATTGACAGGAAGGGGACTTCACGTTGGCTGAAATAACTATGCCACAACTTGGTGAAACAGTTACCGAAGGTACGGTCACTAAATGGCTTAAGAACGTTGGAGACAGCGTTGCACAGGATGAGATAATTTTTGAGGTTTCAACCGATAAGGTTGACTCGGAAGTACCGTCGTCGGCGGCAGGGGTATTGACTCAGATTCTTGTGCAAGAGGGTGAGACGGTAGACGTTGGGACGGTACTAGCGATCGTTTCGGCTGAGGGTGAGCCTCCAGCGCCACAGCCTCAGGCAGCACCAGCGCCACAGCCTCAGGCAGCACCAGCGCCACAGCCTCAGGCAGCACCAGCGCCACAGCCTCAGGCAGCACCAGCGCCACAGCCTCAGGCAGCACCTGCTACTGCTGGAGTAGCCTCAAGCCCAGAGGGAAATGGCTCTCTGCTCCTTTCCCCAGTTGTTAGGAAATTGATAAATGACAATGGTATCGATCCTTCCCAGATTGTGGGTACGGGAGCAGGCGGTCGTATCACCAGGTCAGACGTGCTTCAATATTTGGACAAATTAGCTGCAAATGGTGAACCACAGCCTCAAGCTGCACCGGCTCCCGCTCCAGCTCCACAACCGGCTCCTGCTCCAGCGCCACAGCCTCAGGCAGCTCCTGCTCCACAGCCTCAAGCTGCACCGGCTGTTTCAATGGAATACCAGGAAAGGGCTCAAGCACCTGCGACTCGTAGCGTTGCTGTCGAAACCAGTGTGGCCGGTCCTCGTGATGAAGTGGTTCCATTTACAAATATAAGACGCAGGACAGCCGAGCATATGGTTCGCTCCAAGGCCACTTCCGCTCATTCTCTTGTAGCTATCGAGGTTGATTTTGAACCTGTAGAGCGGGTGCGAAAGGCAATTAAAGACCAGTTTAGAGGTGAAGAGGGATTTTCCCTTACTTACCTTCCGTTTATTGCCAGGGCAACCGTTGAAGCAATGCGGACTTTCCCTCATCTGAACGCTTCAGTAGGTGATGATGCTTTAATTGTTCACAAGGATCTCAACTTGTCGATTGCCGTAGATTTAGGTTTGGAGGGTTTGATCGCTCCGGTAATCCATGGTGCTGATACCATGCGGCTCACGGGACTTGCAAGGTCGATTAAAGACTTGGCCGAGAGGGCGAGAACTAAAAGACTGAGCGCCGATGATATTTCAGGCGGAACATTCACAATCACTAACCCGGGCCCATTCGGGACGTTTATGACTGTTCCTATCATCAATCAGCCCCAAGTTGCTATCTTGTCTACTGACGGGATTAAGCGTAAGCCGGTTGTGGTAACCCATACCGATGGCTCTGAGTCGATTGCTATTCACTCTGTAGGAATGTTGGCTTTGTCCTTCGACCACCGAGTTATCGATGGCGCATATGCCGCTGCATTCCTGAGGAGAATGAAAGAGATAATTGAAACCTGGAACTGGGCTCAAGAGCTCTAATCCAGAACTATGTTGGCGGGCCTAAAAACCCGCCAACTGTTAAATTTCGTAATTTGCAGTTACCCGAAAAGGGAACCGCTGATAGCGGGAGGCGAGATGCTCCACACTAGATGGCTCGGTAGAGTGCGCTACAGCGACGCTCAAGTACTTCAAAAAGCCCTTTTTTCAAACACCGCTGAAGAATATTTTCTCCTGCTCGAACATGACAATGTCTATACACTTGGTGTGAGAACTGATTTGAACAACATCCTGGTAGATCCAGCCAGCGTTGGTGCAGAGATGATCAGAGCCGACCGAGGAGGTGACGTCACCTTTCATGGGCCGGGGCAACTCGTTGGCTATCCGATACTGAATGTACCGGATGAGCCAGACAGGACACCAAAGTTTGTATTTCGTCTAGAGCAGTTGATAATTGATGTTTTAGTTGAGCTTGGACTGACAAACGTAGGACGCCTGCAGGGATACCCTGGTGTGTGGGTCGATCCGATTGGCGAAAATCCTCGCAAGATTTGCGCGATTGGTGTCAAAATCAGCCGCAACAGATCTATGCACGGCTTTGCGCTTAATGTTAGGACAGACCTGTCGATGTTTGGTCACATTATCCCTTGCGGCATAGCTGATAAGCCTGTAACGTCGCTGCTGAATGAGGGTATCGATGTATCGATGCAAGAGGTGGTGGATCTGTTTGTCAAGGCCGGGGCGAATGTTTTTTCCGATGGTCAATATTCCCACCAGGGCGTTGGGTTTATCCGCCAGGGTGAAGTAGCCGGTCAGTCGAAACAGAGTTTGGAAAAAAGTGAAACAAAAAAGGCTGAACCAGCTGTTTTAAGTACCAAGGTAAATATATCCAAGAGGATGTCCAGGGCTGGAATGGCAATTCAGGACTCCGTTTCTATCTCTACTCGTAAGCCTGATTGGTTGCGTGCCAAAGCCAAGATGGGTCCAGAGTACAGAGAACTTAAGGTAACAATGCGAAAGTTCTCACTTGTGACCGTTTGTGAAGAGGCTGGTTGTCCCAATATCTACGAGTGCTGGGCCGATGGCACAGCCACATTTATGATCAATGGGGAAGACTGTACCCGTGCCTGTGCATTTTGTCAGGTGAAAACCAACCATCCATTGGCTTTGGATCCGGAAGAACCAAGCAGAGTTGCTAATGCAGTCAAGGAGATGAATCTTCAGTTCGCGGTGGTAACTGCTGTGGCAAGAGATGATTTGCATGACGGTGGGGCTGGGGCATTTGCTGCCACCATAGATGAGATTCGGGCAGTTTCACCTGGGACTAGGGTGGAGGTTCTAATCTCTGACTGCAAAGGTGACCCAGAGTCGCTGGCATTAGTTTTCAATGCGCGACCGGATGTGCTTAATCACAATCTTGAGACTGTAGCCAGGCTCCAATATGTTGTTAGGCCGTCAGCTTCATATGCGAGATCTTTGGGGGTACTGGCTCGAGCCAAACAGGAGGGTCTGGTTACCAAATCGTCATTAATCGTTGGAATGGGCGAGACATACGATGAGCTGGTAGAGGCATTGCGGGATCTTGCCAGCGTGGGCTGCGACATTGTCACAATTGGCCAATATCTGCGTCCTACCATTCATCATCTCCCAGTTGCCAGGTGGGTGGAACCCGATGAATTCCTGAGCCTAGCAGAGGTTGGCGAGTCTTGCGGGATAGGCCATGTAGAGGCTTCTCCAATGACTCGTTCGTCATATCACGCAAAGTCTTCTTATGGTTCACTTTCAGAGAGAAGTTCGCTGATTACTACCTAAGCGTTGGCTGTCGCTAAAGCGAATGCAGGCTCATCACGCTCTGTAGGCACCCGGGCACAAAGTTTATTCTACAGATGGTTTTATAACTGCTTACGTGCTGTAGAATAATGCGTTATTGAGCCGAGGGTCAGCCGAAAGATTTTCCTTCAGCCTACTTAGCGTGCGAAATAATAAAGTCCAGGTATGGCTTGCATATACTTGGCATTTGAAATGGATCGGTGAATGAATGCCAGTTCTTGACAGTTTTTTAGGTGGAAAGTGGCGATCTGGATCGGGTAAATTGACGGCACTTAAGGATGCCGCAACTGGCGTCGATGTAGGTCAAATACCATCGGTAGCAACTGATTTGGCGGTTTCGCTGGAATTTGCCCGCTCTGTTGGAGGAAGTGAGTTGCGCGAATTAACTTTTACTGAACGGGCGCAGATTCTAAAAGACCTCTCAAAGTATCTCTTTGGGCACATCGACGAGTTCGTCGAGGTTTCATATCATACCGGAGCTACCAGAAAAGACGCCTCAGTTGATATTGACGGGGGGATTGGCACTTTAGCGGTATTTGCCTCGCAAGGGATTAAGCAGTTGCCTGACTCTAAGATAATGCCTGATGGCGAGATTGAACCATTGAGTAAAGGGGGCGAATTTTCGGGCAAACATATCTATACTCCCCGTCGAGGAGTGGCAGTACAGATTAATGCATATAATTTTCCAGTTTGGGGAATGCTTGAAAAGTTTGCTCCAGCTTTTCTTGCCGGGATGCCTACGTTGGTGAAACCGGCTAGTCAAACGGCATATCTAACTCATGCGGTGTTTCGTAAAATTATTGATTCCGGAATCTTACCCGAAGGCTCCATTTCGCTATTAGCTGCAGGCCCAACTGGACTGCTAGAGAGTCTGCTAACCCAAGACACCCTTGCTTTTACAGGTTCGGCTAAGACCGCAAGTGCTTTGAGGAGCCATCCCGCGTTTATACAAAGGGGGGCGCGTTTTAATGCTGAGGCTGATTCCCTGAACTGTTCGATTATGGGACCCGACGTCGCCATGGAAGATGATGAATTTGACATATTTATCGACCAGATAGTTGAGGAAATGACTATCAAGGCAGGTCAAAAATGTACTGCAATACGAAGGGTTTTCGTTTCGGAGCCGCAGATTGACGAAGTGGTCGAAGCACTTATCTCCCGACTATCTGATGTTGTCATTGGCGATCCCCGCGGCAGCGCGGTAACTATGGGACCCCTGGTAAGTATTGCTCAGCGTGAAGAGCTGATCCAGAGCCTTAATGAGTTGTTGGTTGATTGCCGTTTGGTTTATGGCAACTTAAATCGAATTGAACTAAGAGACGCAGACTCTGAATCAGGGGCTTTTATCTCGCCGTTTGTTTTGGTTGCCGACGATTTGCTTTCAGCAACACCGCATCAGGTG
>JAKBSX010000201.1 GCA_021844725.1 Actinomycetes bacterium
AAAGGCGGTCAGCAAGCGCATAACCCGAATTTTCGAGCTGCTTTTTTAGCTCTTCATAGAATACGCGGTGGCGCTGTGTTTTCCAAAGACCTTTGACATTTTCAAAAACGAAGAAATCAGGTTGATGGATAGAGATGAGGTCCACATAGACCTTGGAAAGGTGGCCATTTGGGCCATATCTCCCCAGATTTTTCCCGCCGACTGAAAAGTCCGGACAAGGCGGGCCTCCGATGAATCCGACTAGGTCTAATTTTTTTGCCGCTCCCAGTAACCTGCCAATTCGTTTGATATGCGTTCCTGTCTTTAAGGACCTAATATCCTCCATGTGATATCCAAACATTGGCTCTGGAAGGCTTAAAGACTTTCGAACATGTTTATAGCCATCCAAAAAGGGCTTATAAATTTCACTGGAGTACACCACCTCGAAACCCTCCTCCTCGAAAGCATTATCGAGCATTCCGATACCAGAGAAAAATGAAAAGATCATCGGCACAAATTAAGTGTAGCGCTGCTACATCAGAAAATCCTGCCCTTGAGCGTAGCGCTGCTACATCAGAAAATCCTGCCCTTGAGCGTAGCGCTGCTACATCAGAAAATCCTGCCCTTGAATACGTAAAGAAAGTTCTCACACGCTCCCAAATAACTGATGCATGCGGGCGACGAGAGACGAAGTCGAGCGGTCGCCATCGCTTGAAATCATGGGTGAATCTCCGGGCACAAATACTAACTACAATTCTTTCAGAACAGAAGGCAGCTAAGCCCATAGCATACTGTAACTAGCCGACCTAATTTATTGGGACCCCAGGCTTGCCTCAAAGCAAACAACTAAGCTACCCCACCGGGGCCATAAGAAGTCATCAACTTTAGTGGCGCTTAACACCTTGTGGGTCTCCGGCATCAAGTAGGCCACGCATCTTGTTCTGGGCGGTATCGTCTAATCGTTCCGTCGCCATCTGGAGGAGCTTCCGACATCTGTAAAGTGGATCCTTGGCCAGTCCCCGAGATCCGAAGACCTGGTTCTGGACCCTCCTTCGGCACTGGTCCAACTTGGTGTTGGCCAACTTTACGACGTGGAATGGATCTGCCACCTTCCTTAGTTGGGGAAGTGCCTCATCGAAGACCTTGGAGTAGGGACCAGACAGATCCATGGTTGCGAACCTGATTGCGTCTTTCCATCTCGTTGGTCTTTTTTCGATCCATGTGATCGACTCCTTGGGGACCATGTCCAACAGGTAGCCCTCCTTGGAATCCATAATCGAGGTGGACCAGATCTGTTTTCTGAACTGTCCCTGCCCATGAAAGAGACTCTCATCCAGTCCAAGTGAGATCACCTCTCCTATTCGGGATGGATCATCGACGAGTACCTCACCGTAGGCGACGACGGCGTTGTTGATGGTGTGCCAGTTACAGCCCAGTTCATCAGCGACAAAGGAGACCGACCTGCCGTATTTGCCGACCTGTTGTGTCGCCCACTTAGATGCCCTGTCGGTGATGCTCAGTCCGCCATTGACAAATGTGGGGCACAGCTTCGGTGAAGGTGTTCGTCTCACACGTTCTGTTCATACGCCGCCACCTGCGTTTGTGCCATCTGAGCTGAAGTGGTCTTCCACAGGCTAAGAGATCTGCCAACGTCACCCACCTGCGCTCCTTGGAGATCGCCAGCTCACCACAGAGCGGACAGCCTGGTCGAATGAACCTGGTCTCGATCACCACCAGTGGACGATCAACCTGGTCTATAACTCCAACGAGATTGATGTTTCCGAGTCCGAGCAGAATGTGCGATATCCGTGTAGGGTCGGAGGTCAAGAGGGGTTCTTGAGTATTTTGTTGTGTCACAACTCAAAGTCTTACAGGACCCCTCGCTGCATCTCTGCACTACTTACCGACTACTTACCGCCGATCTTCTGGGGGAATACTCCCTACGGTTAAGCGAGGAGCGTTTTAGGGCTGTTTTAGAGGGTCAATCGAGAGTTGGGTTAGCACCTTTTCGATCGCCTCTATGGCTTTGACAAGGTCATCGAAGTCTTTTTTAGCGAAGTACTGAAGGTTTTTATACGGCAAGAGGTCCAGGACATAAGTTTCATTGAACTGTTTTCCCCCAAGAACAGGAGCCTTATAATTGACAGCAACCGTGTACTTGAGCGGAAGCTTGTTCTCTGGGCTCAGGCGAATAAACGCTGAATCAAAGAACGTTTCAATCCGCTTGCGTGGAGCGAGAGATGTCCAGCCTGGGGTGGTAAACGCCGTCGTTCGGTCGCGGCTATCACAATCAATTGACGACTCGATCGGAGGTTCGAAACAGAAGGTTATGTCCTCGGCCATGCTGCTGCCCATGTTCTCGATGACAAGATAGATCATCGGTGGACGGCTCAAGTCGAAGTCCACGACTACGTACGGCCTGGCCTGTGCTTCTCGCAATCTTCTTGACTCATTCACCTGGCGTAAGCCGGCACCGGCAGCAACTACGAGTAAAATAAGCGTCAACCAGGCCGGAATGACGACCCATAGGTCATCCGAGACTATTACCTTAACAAGGCCAAGCATGGCATCCTTGGTTTTTCAAGTTGATAAAGTTCCGTAGCAGATCATCTACCGGATTTGAGCTCTTCGCGACGATACTACTTTGGGTCGCATTAGAGTTTTGCATGAGCCTTTATTACTAGTTATTATTAGTTCTCACTGGGAAACCGCGTTGCGAGCGAGGCTTCCAGTGATTCTAGGAGTTGTATGTAGCGTCACTGAAGCCGATGATATGCTCGAACAACGTTCAGCCCAACGTCAATATTGTGCTCCATTAGGTATGCCGATTGACTCGCATAACACCAATGGTCTAGGTACTGTGCAAGAATGTTTATGTGACGAATGACAGGGATCGGGTTGCGCAGAATGCCAAAGCAGAATGGAAAGTCTTCGGTGAGCGACATATCTATCAAAACCACTGGGTAAATCTCGACCTTGTGGACGTGCAGTCTCCTGATGGAACCCGCTTTGAGCACCACGTGGTCCGGATGCAGCGAGTGGTGGGTATTGTAATCTCGAACCAAGATGGGCAGATTCTGCTAGTACTCCACCACCGCTTTATCACCGCCACTTGGGGCTGGGAGATTCCTTGTGGAATTGTCGAGAGCAACGAGACAGCGATCCACGCAGCAGTTCGTGAAGTTGAGGAAGAGACTGGATTCCGACCGTTTGGACTAAAGCCTCTGCTCGCCTATCAGCCATGCATTGGAATTGCAGATACCCCACACGAGATCTTCGTCGCTAGCGGCGCAGTATCAGTTGGCGAGCCCACTGACCCTACCGAAGTAGAGCGGATCGGCTGGTTCTCCTTCGACGAGGTGAAGGCATTGATCTCTAATGGCCATATCCACGATTCGCCAACTCTGCTTGGGTTGTTTGCGGTGGCGTCACAAGCTGGTGTACAGCTTATTTAACTCCGGTAGACGCAGCCTACGCTGTTCAAAGGATCAGGCGAGACGGCCACTCCTTCCGCAGTTCTCGCAGACGGTTAATCTGTCGAATAGATCCAACTCCTCCCGTAACATGGCAGGCGGCACTAAAGACACGTGCTGCGGCATCAATTTCACGCTGGACGACGTAAGCCTGGGTGAGATCGACGAGTACACCTCCAAGTGCGCGAGCAAAATCGGGATGCATCTCATCGCGCACCCGTTCAAGGCTATCAATAGCTTCACGATCACCTAGTTTCGCGAGACAGCTTCCAGCCCACCGCTCAAAGTGCAGCTCATCGAGTACCACATACGGACACTCGTCACTTGAACTTCGATAGCTCAGGCGAGCACGCCCTAAATCCAGAGATCTCTTGCATAGATCGACGTTTCCATTGACAGCGGCAGCCTCCGCCTGAGCGCCATATAGCCACGCAGCAAGTTCGCTCGGCACGTATCTTCCATCCCTCTGAAGAACGTCAGCCACAAGTTCTTGTGCCCAATCGAATTTTCCTTGGTCAATGAGCACGTATGCACGTTGTGCTGAGGCGAAGGCGCCTAGTGACCGGTTCCCTACAAAAAGTGCTGCATTCATGGCAACACCAAACTGTCTCCATGAATTTCTAGGCTGCCCCCGATCCAGGGCAGCCCAACCAGCAATTGCCGCAGCATCTGCAAGAGTCCCCGCCAGCGACAGGCACGCCAGCGGTTTGGCCGAGGCATTGAAAAGTCGCTCCAGACTGTTGATATGTCGCTCCATGGTGGCAATCGTGTCCGGCATGTTTCCGCGGCGGTCCAGTAGTCGGAGCTCCTCGGTTGCTCCGACAAGTTGATCCAGGTCGTACGGTTCCAGTGAAAAAGCCTGTTCCAACTCCGCCAGAAGCACGCCCGAGTTGGCCAAACTCTCGACATCCGGTAGTACAAGGAGTTTTTCGTATGCTTCGGATTCCAGCACGGGAATTGGACGTTCACCCAGCACTGCAATAAGCAGCATCTGATACTCATCGCTGGGATTATTCCGGCCACTTTCCCAATTGGAGATTGTCATCACTACAGCGCTCAATTCTGGAATATCCATTCCAAAATCCTTGCTGGACACCCTGAGCTTGAGGGCAAGTCCTTTCTGACCCCAACCACGAGCATAACGTGCCGATTTGATCGACGGACCATCCCACTTATTCTGCATATGCACATTCCCTTCGTAGCAGCTCAGGTTGGTCCCTGCAGTACGCCCCCTAAACGTTTCAACAAAAATTCGAGTTTTGCGTACAAAACTTGCAGGGTTAACAATGGCACTTTAATCGATCAAGATAGCTGAAACGGACGTGCGCAAGGTGCGGTCGTTTATTAGAAAAGAGGCTGTCGTGAGACTTCCAATCAACACTCAAAATCTGCAATTTATAGTGGCAACACTTCCCGAGGCTATTCTCGACTTCGAGTCAAAACAGCCTCGAATCGACGGAGATGGACAGCCACTTTTTGCCGTGGGTCTTATCGCCCTCGGGACTGACGGTGCTGAAATCTTATCGGTGAAGACATCAGGCCAGCCGAAGGGACTTACCCAAGGCTCCCCCGTCAAGGTCATTGGCCTTATAGCTACCACCTGGCAAATGGGCGACCGCCACGGGGTGAGTTTTCGTGCCGAAACCATTGAATCAATCGGCTCTACTCGCACCTCTGCTGCCTCATAATCAGTACTGGTCAGCCGACACTTGGGGCAACGGACACGCCGAAGTGGTGTTGGCTGACCACTTCATCGTCAAATTTATACGCCTTCATGTAATAGGAGTTCATTATGGCAAATCAGCCTCAACCCTCAACTGAGAAATCATTATCTGATGAATTATTCGACATAGTGTCACAAGCTTGCTGGAGGTGGCGTCTGGAGTTGTGTCTCTTGGCTTTACCTTTCTGTACCTTTGCACTGCTTTATTCCAAAGGTAAGTTCGGACCAGCTCCATCGGGAATCTTGGTTGGATTGACACTCGTCCTAATTATCGCAACGCCTCCCACTCGAAGATTACTTGGCCGGATGCTTCATTCAGCACGCGTTCGCCGCAGGCTCGACATCGCATTCATGTTCGTGCCGGGAAGGATAAGTGAGCGAAAGCCAAGGATCCTTAGCATTGAAAAGACCAACAGCGGAGATATAGCCACGTTGTGTCTTCGACCTGGAACGTCAATCAAAGATCTTGAAGATGTCACTCAGATAATCGCGGTAAGTCTTGAGGTTCGAGATGTCAAGCTTACCCAAGATCCAGCGCGGGCGAATCGGGTGTCGCTATCGATTCTTCGCGCAGATCCATTTGGTGACAAGGGATCACCTCAACCATTGCTCAATAAAGCAGATACGGATTTCTGGGATCCGATACCTGTCGGAATCAATGATCTCGGAAAAGCGGCCTTTGTGGGCCTCCCCGAGCACAGCCTGCTCATTGGTGGAGAACCAGGTGGCGGCAAGTCGGTGTTGCTCTGGTCCCTTCTAAGCGCAGCAGCACTGGACCGCTCAGTCGTATTGTGGCTTTTTGACGGGAAAATGGTTCAACTCGCTCCCTGGCGCAAATGCGCCCACAGCTTTGTCGGTATGGATATCGATAAAGCAATCA
>JAKBSX010000202.1 GCA_021844725.1 Actinomycetes bacterium
AGTCAATGCTTCCGCCTTTCCGGCCATCGATATGGGCATTGGTCATATACCAGCTTGAGAGCTCTGAGGGTTCGGTAAGCGCCTTCCAGACGGTTTCTGGTGAAAATTGAATGCGCCAGAAACTACATGCCACAGAAACAAATGAACAGCATGTTGTGAGTCCACTCGAATTAGCAAGTTGCGCACAGGATTCTGCATGAATTTAGGGTCTGATGACTGTACCAGGTGTATGCTTCAACGTTGGGTGTCCTAAGTTCTTGTTATTGAGCAAAATTAGATTTGCGGATCAATTAAGGAGAAAAAACGTGGTTCGGTCCATAAATATAGTCCAAATCACTGCAAAAGGGATAATTGTTAAAGGATGTGTAGTTTTATCTATTCACATTAATACAATAAGGCAACATTGTAACCATGCTGCAGAAAGTTAATTATTTACAGTAAGATACTCGCATAATCTGCAAACTTCGTGCATTTAGTGGTGATGGATATAATTGAACAAACAAGTAATGATACTGGAGTAGAAACAACTTCTCAGGTTGCCATTAAGCACAAAATCGAGGCTTGGGGGGACCGCTTGATAGACCTAACCCATAGAAATCGCCTGGTCTACTTCCAGCCGGATTCCTCGTCAGTTGTAGAGATATCAAGTCCCTCCGCGTCAGAACTTTTTGAAAGGTTGACATCATCAAACAAGCCATTAAGATTCGATGCAATCTCCACTGATATCAGCTTTGCAGATGGTAAGGGGAGCGAAAATGTGTCTATCAGAAAGGGAGATGTGGAAACTTCGATTGACCCGCAGAAACTTCTCAAACTCCTTAGAAGATTAATCAGGAATTACGTTTCATATAAGCAGGAACAGGGCCTTCATACATTGTTTCTGACCTGTGGGATGGTTCACTGGAAGGAAAATGATAACTCAAATTTGGAGGTGTTATCCCCTGTGATATTATTACCAGTCCAGTTAGAACTTGACAAGACAAGAAATCAATACACTCTAACAATGGCGGATGAAGAGACTGTAGTGAATCCCGCACTTAAGTCAAAATTCGAATCAGAGTTCAACCTGGAAGTCCAAGAGCTAAAGGAAAACCTAGATTGGAAAAGCGTCAGGGACTACCTTCTCAAACTTCGCCAGCAAATATCTGGCAGAGGATGGAAAGTTGATCATTCGATGTGGCTCTCGAGATTTCATTTCGAGAAGTTCGCAATGTACAAAGAGCTAAGACAAAATGAGAAGGAACTTTCTCAGAATCCCATATTGCAAGCTATCGCGAATCCAGATGAATTCAAGCTACCAATATCTGACCTTGTTTTGACTGATCTCGACAAAGAAATTGATCCTAAGAGACTCTTCACTGTACTAGATGCTGATTCCAGCCAGCTAGAGGTGATTGAAAGAGCGTCAAAAGGGGAGAATCTGGTTGTATACGGTCCGCCTGGAACTGGGAAGAGTCAAACGATTGTGAATATCATATCTCAATTACTCATGGATGGCAAGAAGGTGCTTTTTGTAAGCGAGAAGATGGCCGCTCTGGAAGTAGTTTACAGGAAACTGGAAAATTTAGGGCTTGATTTTGCTTGTTTGGAGCTGCACAGTCACAGGAGCAACAAATCAAAGGTTATAGAAGAACTTGGCCGGACAATCAGGGCTGAACGGCCATCTCATGGAAAAGAAAGAGATGATGAAAAATTCGGGGAACTAATCAATTTGAGACAGAGACTGGATGAATATGTTAACACTGTTCACAACAAGATTGCCGGTCTTGGATTGAGTCCATATCAAGTGGTTGAGCGCCTATGTAAGTTAGGACAGACGAGTTACAAGAAGACTGGATTGCTCCCCGATGATGTGCTCAATTTGACATTGGAGGAATTAGATAAAAAATTGATGAATCTAAGAAGGTTGTCCGTCGAAACTTTGCTATGGAAGGACTTCAAACACAATCCATGGAGAGAATCTAGACTTGACATAGAAAAACTCACTTTAGAAGGACGACAAGATTTCTTGAATAAAATCTCCTTTCTACATACAAGAACAAAGAATTGTCTGTATCTGCTCATTGAGGCAAAAAAGGAACTCGGCATAAATGCCATTTCTAGATTACCAGACATCAAGAAGTTGATGCGATTCTTGAATGACCTTGAAAAGGCGTTTGCCTTCCGTAGCCATTGGTTCAACACAAGCACGATACAAATGGACCAATTATATTCGGAAATCTCGAATGCAGAAATCAAGAGAACGCAGTACATGAAAGAAAAGGAGCAATTGGAGACTCACTTTGAGAGATTTATTTTGCAACTGCCAATCGATGAAATAGCTGAGCACTTCAAGAATAATTACCAGACGCCACTGAGATTCTTGCACAAACAGTATAGAGAAGACAAAGCCACCCTCGAGAAGGTAGTGAAAAATCAATCGAGCCTGAAATATGATATCATAACGAAGTCGTTAGAGAGTGCAATAAACGTCAGGAATTTCATTTCATACATGAACAAAGTGCAGGAATATTTTACAGTTGAACTGGGAAATCTGTATCAGGGGGTTGATACAGATTGGAAATATGTTCGAGACGCGTTGTCCTGGTTCAGAAACAGCATCTGGAATAATGAAATGATAGCGAATCCCGACGCCCTTATGAAATTTGATGGCGCGCCGGATGAGCTTTCGAAGTTAGCCATGAATCTCAATTCCCGGCTTACGCAAGAATATGAAGGCACGGTGCAATCAACAAAGGAGATTAACCAATATTCAGAAAATGGAAAAGGAGTTGAGCTCTTTCGACTTGAGCATCTTGAAGACTTGTCAAAGACTTCAGCGCTGGCTTCCGATGAATCGATTTTGGCGAAGTTTGTGGATTTCTTCAGGCTGAAGATAGCATGTGAGAAAGCAGGACTTTCAGAATTCATCAATCATGCAATAACGGATCTGGATGACCCTTCGGGTATAGACAAAACATTTGAATTCAGCTTCTATACTGAGTGGCTTCGGGCAATCATAGATAGAACTCCCATTTTCAAAGATTTCAACCCCCAATTTCATATTCAGAATATAACTAAGTTTCAAACGTTAGACAGAGAGCTGACGAAATCATACGCGAGAGTTATCGAGGCACGATGCAGGGAAAGACAACCTACGAGACATTCCTCTTTCGCGACGGATTCTGAAGTAAGTAAACTTCTTCGGGAAGCTAGCAAAAAGCGGAGGCATATGCCCCTCAGGAAACTTTTTGAACAAACGAGGAATCTAATACAAGACCTGAAACCTTGCATCCTCATGAGTCCTCTTTCAGTGTCCACATATCTGCCCATTGGGATGCGATTCGACGTCGTCATATTTGATGAAGCTTCCCAGGTTAAACCAGAAGATGCCATTGGAGCAATAGCCAGAGGGAAGAGGCTTATAGTTGTTGGAGACAACAAACAGCTACCGCCGACGACTTTTTTTGAGTCTGATGCGACCGACGCAGGCCTTGAAGGAGATGACGATAATGACTCGCTTGAAAGCATTCTAGATGAGTGCAGAGCATCAAATTCATTTCGGGAGATGTATCTGAAGTGGCACTATAGAAGCAAACATGAAGAACTAATTGCATTTTCTAATCGCTACTTCTATGACAATAAACTGGTGACGTTTCCTAGCCCGTATCCAGCTGGAAAATCAAATGCAGTGACTCTAATTGAGGTTAAGAAAGGCACATACGATCGTGGAGGGACAAGGACGAACAGAGTTGAAGCTGCAAAAGTTGTAGATCTGATCGTCGAACATGTAAAGCGTTGGGGAACTTCTAAATCGCTTGGCATAGTGACTCTCAGCATCGCTCAGGAAGAGGCAATACTTGACGAGATTGAACAGAGAAGCAAAGTTGAATATGGATTGAATGCCTTAGATAATGATGAGACTGTTGAACCGTTTTTCGTTAAGTCCCTTGAAAAGGTCCAAGGGGACGAACGTGATTATATTGTGATTTCAATAGGATATGGTCGAGATTCTAAAGGTTCCTTTTCAATGAATTTCGGTCCACTGAACAAGGCAGGAGGTGAAAGGCGACTCAACGTTGCCATTACACGCGCGAGAATCAAGACGACGGTTGTCGCATCCATAACAAAGTCAGATATCAACCTAGACAATAGCGCTTCAAAAAGCGAGGGCATTTTAGTTTTAAGAAACTATCTTGATTATGCTAAAGAAAATGGGGTCTTCAATGAGGAATACAGCTCGAAAGGAGAATCGGAGAGTCCGTTTGAAGAACATGTCAAACATGAACTGCAGAGGCGTGGTTTTGAAGTTGATTCTCAAATCGGAGCATCCGGCTATAGGATAGACCTTGGAATCAGAAGCCCAATTTCTCCAGATCAATACATTTTAGGAATAGAATGTGATGGTGCAAGTTATCATTCGAGCAGGACAGCGAGAGACAGAGACAGGCTCAGACAAGAGGTGCTAGAGCAGCGGGGGTGGGAGATATATAGAATATGGTCCACCGACTGGTTCAAACATCCTGTGGAGACTATCAATGCGCTCGTTGAAACCATACAAAATCATATCAATAGGGAGTATGGCAGTGGCTCGAGCGAATCTGCATTGAGAGGAGGAAGTACATCAGAACCAGTACCAAGCAAGGCAGAACAATCATACATGCTGCACGATAATGATTCGATTCAACTGGCAGAAAGGAAGAATAAAAGAATCGACATTAAGGACAGTTCAGCAAAGATCCACGACGTGGCAGCCAAAGATATATTGACTAATCTGCCAAGATACACCTACAGCGTCCATAAAAAATTCGCAATCAAGAGAATTGGAATAAGAGACCCGAGCGAACTTCATCTGGCCATAGCGGACAATGTCGCCTTAGGCGCATTGAAGAGTGAGATAATGAACATAGTGAAGGTGGAGGCACCTATCACGGAAACAGCCTTAACAGAAAGAATTTTGCTAACATACGGTATGAAAAGAGCTCGGGAAGGAGCGACATATGCAATAAATCTTGCAATCAAAGATTTGATCTCAGCGAAGAAGATAAGTTTCGCGAAAGATGCAATTATGGTTTATCAGGAACAAGTCAAGGAAATGAAGCCGAGAATACCAAGGATGAAGGAAGAACCCAGGCCGATTCAAGAAATGCCATTGATCGAAATACTTGCAGCGATAAGATTGTTATGCAGTACGGAGTACAGCATGCCTATTGAATCATTAGCAGAAGGAGTCTCGAAGATGCTGGGATACAAACGGATGGGGAAGTCCATTGAGAGCAAAATCAAAGATGCCATTAAGATCGCACTATCAGAAAGAGTATTCGAAGTTGAGAATGGAGTCGTACATATTTTGTCTTAAATTGCTGGCGCCAATCGTTTCGTATACAGAAACCGGCTGTCTCACCCTCCTTGTTATACCAGCGTAGTGGGGGGGCAATACGAGAGAGGGAGCAGCCCTTCCTGTGGGCAACATGGTTGCAGCTGAAACGTGTCTGTGCATCATTGAGCTTTGCCATACTCATATAGGAAGTGGGTGATGTAATTGCCGTCCGTACTCGACATGAACACCATTCACATAATCTGCACTGACATATTCCGGCAAGAACAGGGAATTTGCGCAAATGCCGAATTCCATGATATAAGCCTAAGCAAATTTTCATCAAGCAGGTTACCAATTACACTTTCATGGACTGAATGCACTCAAAACTTGGCCGGAAGCCCGGCATTTTACTGAAAGGGAATCTCTCAGGAGGCTGAAACGCCATTGGATCCACATTCTCAGATTTGTCGCACAATACATTTGGTTAAGCTCTGTGGCCTCATTTAAAAGACTATTTGTTGCATACAACAGGTTAACAACTTTTGTGGCAGCCTGGAGTGTAGTGAGTATGAAGTCGATAAATCAAGTAAACTCTAACGCCGCTAAATGATTCAGAAGATTGGGCGTCACGCTCTCAGCAAGTGACTTCCCGCAGCTGTTCATGATGGATTTTAGCCATACAGAAACTGGCGAATTGATAGAGATTTGGGAATATCGCCAGTGGGGTGAAATGGATCACGGGAAGAAGGTA
>JAKBSX010000203.1 GCA_021844725.1 Actinomycetes bacterium
ACCCCCGGAATGGTCATTATGAAGGTGGCTGATGGCAACCCCCGAAATGTCTTTGGCTCCTAGACCTACCTTGTTTATAGCGTCGATCAAAGGATCCTCATTATATTTGGGCAAAATCGGCTTGATCATATGGAATCTGGAGTGAAACCTGCGATAAAGCTCCCGGTTCTCAATAAGTACTTTGTTAAACCCGGTATCCAATAGAAACCATCCATCAACGGTCTCCAGTAGAACCATTGGAACCGGCTCAACTAGTCGCTCCGAAGAATCAGTTCCATAAACCGACCAAGATTTGGGAAGTTCCTCCCATCCGACGGTAAACATATATAGCTGCCTGACCCCGAATCTTCGACCCACCTGACTAATCTCTCCTTACTGGCAAGTTTCCTGACTTTACCAGGGAACCTAACGTATCACAAATTACTCTTGTGGCAATCAACGACGTGATATCGGCATTGTCGTACGGTGGCGAACATTCCACAACCTCGATGCCCGCCAATGGCCTTGAACCTATAGTTTGAATCATCTTCAGAACTTCTCTCGGAAGAAATCCCCCAGGCTCTGGCCAACCAGTGCCAGGAACAAATGCAGCGTCAAGACAATCAACGTCGAACGAAAGCCAAACTGAATCCGCTCCATCCCAAGCGACGTCAAGAGCAACCTGAGCGGCTTCTTCAACCCCCATATCTACGCAGTCATTCACAGTCATGATTGTGGTTTGTCTATCTCTCCCGGCAGCTACTCCTGGTCGAGGTGCTTGCCATCCACCAATTCCGATTTGGACCAGATTTCTCGGTGGAACATTGGGAATATCTGTAGCATGAAACCACGGCGTGGTATGCATCCGCTCATCCAGATCGTATTCCTGAGTGTCCACGTGGCGGTCGAAATGGATGATTCCCAAATTACCGTTCAAATGTTGTGCAATTCCCCTAACTGTTGGATAGCCAATCGAGTGATCGCCCCCAAGAACTATCGGCAGCGCACCACTCGAATAAACATGTGCCACAGCCTTAGAAATCTGATCGAAGCTCTTCTCAATATTGGCAGGGATTGTAAATATATCTCCAAGGTCAGCAATTGTTATCGACTCTCTGAGATCCACACCAAGCTCAAAACTGTAAGTCCCGTACAGTGCCGATATCCGACGAATCCCCTGCGGACCAAAACGGGTTCCTGGCCTATAGGTAGTACCGGCATCGAGCGGCGCGCCCAGTACTGCGACATCGTACTCACCACATTTTCTAACGTCCTCAAGAAAAGGAGCTTTCAAAAAAGTATTTATCCCTGCAAAATGCGGAAGTTCACCCCGGGAAAAAGTTGGGATTGATTTATCCCTGAGACTATCTGAACCAGGCAGACCCATTTCAAGTGCCCATGCCTTTTCCTTCTCCCAGTTGGCAGTGGGCAATTTGGCTTCAGCCTCTACAGCAAATAATGCTTCGTTCCCATGCTTTGGCCTGTATGGCTGATTAGTTGCTTCAGTTTTTGACATAGGTGAATTCGCTTTCTCTCTATAAGGTTATTGTTTGACAAGGATTATTTGATTTATCTTTAAAGCCGCACTGCAGTAGGAGTCTTGATTCGGGAATTTGCTTTCAATCGCCCACCCATCTCCATCCGGCGCAATCGAGGATCTGCAATCAATTGAGCAATATCGACGATTGTATTTATAAGCACATAGCCAACACCTAGGATCAAAGTGACTCCAGCAATGGCAGGAAAGTCGCCACTCGGTATGCTCTGAGCTGTATAATAGCCAATACCTGGCCAGGCGAACACATCTTCAATCACGACAACTCCAGCAAACATCAAACCAGCTTGAAGTCCAGTCATGGATAAAGCAGGACCAATGGAGTTTCTCAGCCCATGAAGCAGAATTACCTTAGACCGTGAAAGACCTTTAGAATTTGCAGTTTTTATAAAATCTGAATTCATGGTTTCGAGTAATGAACCTCGGAGTACCCGCCCAATTGATACTGCAGGGCCTATTGCCACAGAAAGACATGGAAGAGCCAAATATTTGAATGCATCTAACGTCACACCAAGTCGGCCATTTAAAATTCCATCGATCGTATAAAACCCAGTTGGACCTGTCGGCGGGTTTGGAACACCTATCCGCCCAGTAGCAGGCAGTAAATGAAACCTTCCGTAAAGGAAGAGCAAACCAGCGATTGCCAAAAGGAACTGAGGAACTGATGCTCCCCCAACTAGCACACCTTTGATGATTCCGGCACCCCTAAATCTTCCAGCTGACAAGACCCCCAACATAGTTCCAATCGCGATTGCCAGAATTAGTGAATAAAATGCCAATTCAAGAGTGGCGGGAAGGTAGGTAGCTAAATCTGAAGCGACTGGCCTCCTGGTGCGATACGAAATTCCCAAGTTACCGGTGATAATCCCATGGAGATAGCGAAAATACTGAATAATGAGAGGCTTATTTAGACCCAGCTTAACCTCTTCAGCGTGTATCGCTGACTGTGTAGCCCCAGCTCCAAGCATGGCATGAACTGGATTAGTCTTCGATACCGCCTGCAATATAAATAGTACCAAAGTAAGTCCAGCAATTATGGCAATCGCAGCCATAATTCGCTTGAGGATAAACATCGATACATACATTCCTGGCTCCTCTCTATGATCTTGAATCAAAGACATTACGAAGGGAATCGCCGGCAAAATTTCCAACCAGGGCCAGAAACATAATTGCCACTGCTGGAAACACACAAACCCACCACTGTTGAAGTAGATATTGAAGATTCCTCGCGGCCATAGCACCCAGTTCCGGAGAAGGAGCCGGAGCACCCAAACCAAGGAAAGAAAGACCAGATAAGGTGACAATCAGATTACCAATATCAAGTGATGCAGTGACGACTACTGCTGGAATCACCCCTGGCATCACATGCCGATAAGCCAGCCTTAATCCCTTGACTCCAAAAGTCCGAGCAGCCTCTATATGAGGACGTGACATTATAGCCCTAGCCTCTCCTCTAACAATCCTTGCATAAAATGGCCACCAGACAATTGCTACTGCCAAAAGTGTATGAAGCAAAGAAGCGCCGAGAGATGCCACGACTGCAATAGCAAGCACCGGACCAGGGAAAGCTAAAAAACCATCCGTAATCCGCATCAAAACCGAATCGACTCGTCCACCTCTTATGCCAGCCATCATGCCAACCAGCCCACCTATAACAACACCTGAAGCAATTACAGCTAGAGCGGAAAACCAGCTCGCACGTATTCCGTAGAGAATCCGTGACAACTCATCCCGGCCAACTGAATCGGTGCCCAACAAATGACTACTTGTAAACGGATGAACAAATGGCTGTGTAACTGGCAATAACGGATTCGTAGGCGCTAAAACTGGTGCCAAAAGGGCAATAAGGGTTACCATTCCAAGAACGCCTATGGCCGCTTTTTCAGACCTGCTCCTAGAAAATAACCCAGGTTTTCTAATCGGCTTCACGTCAGATCGCGCTACCCCATATGCAAGGCTCAACGCATTCCTCCTTTGACCAGAAAACAATCCACCTGCCGTCGGTCTTCAAATCTCATAGAAGTCGGATACGCCTCAATGCATCTATCCATTGCTGAAGAACACCTAGGTGCGAATGGGCAACCCGTCATATTCTCTGCTTGCGACACTTCAGATTTTGGGGCATCTACGAGATTGCCCTCTCCAGGTAGCGACGCCAGAAGCATTTTGGTGTAAGGATGCAGGGGATGTGTACATATAAGCTCAGACGGTCCAGATTCGACTACCCTGCCTTTATACATCACCATGATTCGGTCAGATATGTATCTGGCCACCGCCAGATCATGGGTGACGAAAACCATTCCCATTTGCAACTCGTCTTTTAGACTGACCAACAGATCCAACGTATTTGCAACCAAAGAGGCATCGAGGGCGCTGGTTGGCTCATCACACAGCAAGACATCCGGTGGATCGATCACGCATCTAGCAATTGCCACCCTTTGACGCTGTCCACCAGAAAGGCTCGAACTCTTAGAGTCCCGGACCCCATCACTCAAGCCAACTTTACCCAGTACTTGCGATACGAGGAGTTCCCGTTCGACCTTTGGAATTCTCTTTTGCAGAAGTGATTCAGCCAAAATTTCTGAAACCTTCATCCAGGGTGTAAGCGAAGAACCGGCATCTTGAAAAACCATTTTGGGTAGACTGCCTGATCGCCTGATAATAGAACCTGAAGATGCGGTTTCGAGCCCGGCAAGAATACGAAGAAGAGTGGATTTACCGGAACCAGATTCGCCTACCACGGCTATTACCTCACCCTTGGATAGTTTGAGGTCCACGTTGTCAAGTGCCTGGAGTTCCCGGTACCCATCTGAACTTCTGATTCTAAAGCGCTTCTCAACTCCTGCAACATCCAGAACAACCTCGCTAGAGGAGCGGCTCGGCGGAGTTTTAGCTCGCTTTCTATTTGATAGTTCAAAGTTGACCAACTTCAATTCTTCGAGATGATGACAATAGCTCAACCAGCCAGGTCCAACCTCAGTTGCTGCTGGGAATTGGTTCGCACAGTTTTCCGACGCAAACTCGCACCCATTGGAATACGGACAACCCTCTGGTTTAAGAGCGAACTGATTGACCCGCATCTCCCTTCTACTGAGCATGCCCTCTTTATCCTGGGTCATAGTGATTCGTGAATTAGTCAAATGACGGGTATATGGATGGCTCGGATTAGTAAGGATATCGCTTGCAATACCCTGCTCAAGAACTTTGCCGTTATATAAGACCACTATTCGATCGGCAATTTCGGCAGCAACACCCAAATCATGAGTTATAAATAAAAATGCGCTTTTTGAATTGGTACGGAGTTCCTTTATTAAATTTAAAATCTGAGCCTGGATTGTCACATCTAGTGCTGTAGTTGGCTCGTCTGCGACTACAACGGACGGCTCTTTCAGTAACGCCATAGCGGTCATCACCCTTTGACGCTGTCCACCAGAAAGCTCAAAAGGAAAACGCTCAAGCGCAGATTCAGGATCAGTAATACCTACCTCTGTTAGAGCATCAACCAAACTGCGAACTGGCTCGAATACCTCCCTAAGCTGCCCCTTTACCTTCATCGAAGGATTTAATGAACTCATTGGATCCTGAAACACGGCACCGAGTTGATATCTCCTTAGTTCTCTCAGCTTGCGGTCGCTAATATTGGTCAGATCACTACCTAGTACCGAAACAATGCCGTCCACTGCCGGATCTGCAGTCGGTGGTAACAACCCTAGAATTGTCATCCCAAGAACAGATTTACCTGAACCTGACTCCCCAACCAGGGCGATAATCTCGCCCTGGTTGATCGTAAGATTTATCCCCTTCAAGGCTTGAACTCGTTGCTGTCCTCGGCTAAGAGAAACAGACAAATCCCTGATTTCGACTACTGGACTAGGATCATCGACTATGTTATTCATTGCTCCCGGATCCTTTTTGATGCGAAAGGTAAGTGCCACGGTTTCACCTCCATCATGGGTGCAAGTCGGCCAATACCACGGTCCTTGGTACCGGTACCTGATGGACTATGCCCTTAAGCCAGCTCGGAGCAACAATTGTGTCTCCCCTGTTGGCGATAGGATCCCAACATCCTGACTGAGCAAATTTGACTCCAGCTTCTTCGTCATAGAGATTCGCCTGAGCCTGAGAGGTTGTGTGCAGCCCCTTATTCAGAAGCGCCGTCCCGGACGGGACCGAGCAGTTCAGGTAGTTAAGCCCTCCTCCGGGAGTCATCACAATTCGAGCCCATGTATCTGGAGCAGCCGCATCAGGCCAGTTTGTCACCGCCAAAAGATCTGGCGCTCCAACTGGATTGCCAGCATAACCATATAGGGCGGTAGAGGTGTAAGAACGAACTGTCACGTGCAACCCAGCTGCCGCAAGCTCAGTTTGGATCAAGTTGGCCATTTGAGCATCTGATGGAGATGGCGCGTCGTATCCAAGCACCAAATTTCTTGAACTTCCATGTGACCCTAAGGCTTTAGCCAATGCACCGGGATCATAGGGGGGGATTGTCACATCTAGTGCTGTAGTTGGCTCG
>JAKBSX010000204.1 GCA_021844725.1 Actinomycetes bacterium
GCACATCCACTCCCAATTTTGGAAGCATATTCCAATTTAGAGGGAGGCTTTGAGGCCGGAAAGCACTTCTTTGAGGATATGCTTAGGAAATCCTTCAAAGAAATCAATAGAGTGCTTAAGTCAGAGGGAATAGTATCGATAGTTTATGCCCATAAGTCAACATCGGGCTGGGAAACATTGATCAACTCTTTACTTGATTCAGGTCTTGTGGTAACCGGCGCTTGGCCGCTGCACACCGAGAAAAAAAGTCGTTTGAGATCTCTGGAATCCGCAACGCTATCATCATCTATCTATGTTGTTGCTAGGAAGATTGATAGAGAGCAGATTGGCTTCTACAGCGAGGTCAAGCAAGAGCTCAGAGATTTCCTGAACCGAAAACTCGATAATGTATGGCGGGAAGGTATCTCAGGAGCTGACTTCTTAATTTCAGGCATTGGCTCCGCTATTGAAGTATTTGGAAAGTACGGAAAGATCATTGATGATGAAGGAAACAGCATAAAAGCAAACAGATTACTAGAGGACGTACGCAGAGTTGTGACGAATTACGCTGTAAAGCAAGTCCTCCACAATGGATTTGCTGCTGAAATCAAACCGATGACGAGATTCTATATCCTATGGAGATGGGCGTATGCGGACTCAGTTTTGGAGTTCGACGACGCACACAAACTTGGCCAGAGCATCGGAATAGATGTTAGCCAAGTGTGGGATAATGGCTTCATTTCAAAGAAGAAGGAGTTCATAGAGGTTTTGGGTCCTGAAGAAAGAGAACTAGATTCCTTGGAGGGCTCTACAGAGCCAATTGATGTGCTCCATCAAGTGCTTCTGCTATGGAAGAGGGGGAGGTATGATGAGGTTACGAAGGTCCTTAGTGAAACCGGCCAAGGGAAGAGTGATGTGTTCTATAAGGTCGCTCAAGCTATCTCTGAATCGCTGCCATATGGAAATAAGGAAAAGAAGCTACTCGATGGTTTCCTATCGGGAAAAGAGAGAATTGTGAAAGAGGTCAAGAAGCAAGGTGGTCAAACGAGGTTGTTTGAATGAAACCATTCCACACAATCGCTGTGCCGCATAAAGACATACTTGAGGGCAGGTTGACTATGGATGTGTTTGCTGCGGACCTTTGGCACGTATTTTGCAATCGAGGACCTGAAGAGTATAAAGACGCAGACACATTCTTCAAGAAAACGTTCGTTACGAAGGGACTTGACAATCTCTTCAAAATTGTTGAGAAGAGAATTAGAGGCAAGGGAGGCGATTCAGTGATACAGCTTCAAACACCTTTTGGCGGTGGAAAGACTCATGCGCTGATTGGTCTATATCATAAGGCGAAAGAGTGGAAAGCAAGCCCCTTCGTTTTCATAGGCGATAAACTCTCTCCTGCTGACACATTGATCTGGGAAGAACTGGAGAGGCAATTGACTGGTAAAGTGAAAGATCTTAAGGGGAAGACCGTTCCATCAGGCGAAAAGATAAGGCAACTTTTGGAAAGCAAACAGCCAGTAATCTTGCTAATAGATGAACTCGTTGAATATCTGATTCCAGCAAGAGGAATAATTGTTGGCGGCTCCACACTGGATTCCCAAGTGCTATCATTTGTAAAGAGGCTGTCGGAAGCCGTGAGTTCCCTAGACAAATGTGTACTTCTATCCACTTCGCCGTCTAGAACGCAGTATAGCCAGGAAGATCAGCATCTTCTCAACCTGCTATCAGAAAGGTTAGGTAGAATCGAGAGGGCTTACACTCCAGTAGAAGACTGGGAAATTTCCAGTATCATCAGAAGAAGACTATTCTCGGAATTGGACGAAAATGGAGCAAAAAAAACAGTTTTACAGTACATTGAATACGCAGAGAAGGAGGACATTTTACCTATTGGAAGTGAACGGTCTGAATATAGGCAAAGATTCATTGGGTCATATCCTTTCTCTCCAGAGGTAGTTGACGTCCTCTACCAGCGATGGGGCAGTTATCCGAATTTTCAGAGAACAAGAGGGGTTCTTCGACTCCTTGCACTCGTGATATATTCCCTCAAGAACAGCGGAAGGCCCTACATAACCCTCGCCGATTTCGACCTAAACAATGAAGAGTTAAGGCCGGAGCTGGTTAAAAACATCGGAAGCGAATTCGACAGCGTCATCGCAGCGGACATCACAAATCCCGATTCTGGAGCCAAGAAGGTTGATGGCGTCTTAGGGAGATCGTTTCAAGGCCTAATGCTCGGAACAAGAGTTGCAACGTCAATTTTCCTATATTCATTCTCTGGAGGTCAAGAGAAAGGGGCGCATTTGGGAGATATCAAAAGATCTGCAACAACGATGGAAAATCCATCCAGCGTAGTAGTTGAGGCAGTTGAACAGCTGAAAAGCAAGCTCTTCTATCTGCAGTCTCAGAATGAAAAGTATTTCTTCCTTAACCAACCAAACATGAATCGTGTGCTTATAACAAAGATGGAGAACATCAAGGACAGAGAAGTGATGGAGTCAGAAAAGGAAATACTCGAACACCAAATCCAAGGTGGGAAGCTCAAAGTATTTCTGTGGCCCAATAGGCCCAAGGATATCCCGGACACAGAGGAGTTGAAACTTGTCATCTTGCCAGAAAAGAACGACGTATTCATTAGGAACCTGCTCGAAACGAAAGGAGATTCGCCGCGAGTCTACAGAAACACGATCTTTTTTCTGTGCCCGTCCGAGACAGAAAAATCAGCGTTTAGGAATCTCATCAAAAGAAGAATGGCTTACTTGCAGATCCAGTCGGACGCGACTCTGAAGCTCTCAGATGAACAGAAGCGTGAAATCGCAGCGAATCTTAGAAGGGAGGAGGACAATCTCAAGGATGCCGTTAAGAGATGCTACAGACTTGCGTTTGCACCTGGGAAGGATGGTATAGAGGAAATTGATCTCGGGATTCCTACATATGGAGAGAAAAGAGGACTGGATCAAGAAGTCTACGAGCAACTGAAGGCAGAGCAAAAAGTGCTCGAGAAGATCGCCGCACTCGTTTTGAAGGAAAAGTACTTGCGAGACAAGGAATTTGTGAAGGTCAGGCTCATTCACGATTCAATGTTAAAGACTCCTGGCGAGAGGAGGGTGACAAGTCCTCTCGCAGTCCGGGAGGCGATTTCACAAGGCGTTAAGCTGGGGTTGTTCGGATTAGGAGAGCTAAGCATCGATGAGGCTACTGTGACCTGCAGATACTTCAAAGAAGATGCTACACCCGAATTTGGTGAGACAGAAGTAATTGTGAAGGACACTGTTTGCGTGCTTCAGAAGCAAGCTGGCGAAGCAGAACCTATTCCATTCCCAGTGGGAAAAGTAGAAGGAGCCGATGCAACTACTTCGGCCGCGCCAATAAGTCGAGGATCCAACAGAGCGTTGTCTAGCGTGACACTTGAGTTTGAAGTCCCCAGAGGGAAGGTTTCCCAACTAATGGGCATGATGAGTTTTCTTCAAAGCAAGTTCCAAGAACTGCATATCTCAGTGAAGGCAACCGAGGGCTCGATTTCTGAAGAAGATTACTTGAACAAGATTAAAGAAACACTGAAACAGTTAGGTATCTCCTTCCAGGAATAGCTGCACCTCACATAAATCAAGACTCACAGATTTACAGCAACCCTGAGCAAAGAAGACCTCCAAGGAAGTCATCGAGATAGGTTAGTCTCAATATTAAATCGGCAATTGAGGGAGCGCTTTCAAATTGGGGACGCGGTGCATATTTTCGTCGTTGGTAAGCAAGGGGATACTATGCAGGATGGCCGTGGCTGCAATCCAACAGTCATTGTCAGTTATTCCAACACCAGCGAACTTACAGGAAGCTTTAGTATTTGCATATGCCCTAACTAAGTTGATATCACCTGGAAAGAGTAGATACGATCTCAGATAATTCTCATACTCACTGATCTTTGTATCAGACCACCGGGCAGATTTCGCGCCTCCAAGAGCCTCCCCGTAACTTATGAATGAAATCGCTGGTATCTTTCCGATGAGGTGTGGCTTGAACGGTTCAAATTCAGCTCGCTTACCGTACCTATAAGACAGGACGTCGGTATCAACAAGTATCACCTCGGGCGACGATCCTATGGGCACCTAAAACAACCTCTCAGCTCTTTTCTTCTTTATTTCACTGAAGTAGCTGTTCCACTCTTCGTCAGATGGAGCCTCCCATTGCTCGTCTTGAGATGGTTGGTAACCACGAAAGTCTTGTTGACTCAATAGATCGGAAACGCTACTACCACGCCAAAAGTAATCTACCAAAGTGGAGTCAAAGCCAGGTAGTTCTATCTTACCCTCGATTTCTATCCTGTCGGTCTGAAGTTCCTCAATCTTGCCTGTGAACCTATTTGTCTTTGCTCTTCCCCTGACTTTCACGAAATGCATCAGACCATCCAATACTGTGCCAACATCTTCTGGAGCGGCGACGCAAGACACTGGCTCTGCATCTGGGCGATAGAGTGTAAAGCTCACTGCATTAGCCCTAAAGTCTGCCTGCAAAATGACCCCTTGTATATCCATGGTTTCCTCTGTAGCGGGAGCCAGCAGATTACCAACTTTTCTAGCCATCAATGCGTCAATCGTTATTGTTTTGGGCTGTAAGCCGTCGCCTAGGCTGATCTCGATTTCATCAATTCCTTTCCTGAAAAGTGGATGTAGTTGATTAACATAAGTCAGAATGGAGCGATCTGGCTGTTTGAGTTCACCCGGCACGGCCTTTAGGATACGGTCCACTTCGTCCAACCAGCCCTCTATGACATCACTTCCACCAGTTGCTGAGTCCAGAGTGGTTTGTGCCTCGATAGTTTCGAATATGAGCGATGCACTTCCCTTCCTGAAGTCAGTCAAATATAACTTCAAGCTGCCGCTAGCATCAGCTGGTCTGCGCCCTTTCCGAACTTCTGATTCTCCTAATCTTGTCCTAACGAGGTATTTTTCGATAGAGGCGCGAATTGATTTTACGACTGTTTCCAGAGCATCTATGGACAGTTTGCCGGTTTCCACTTCCAGACCTTGTAGCTTGATTGTCAAGATTTTGCGAGCTGACATTTTCCCTGTCCCTCCTCCACGACTTTCACGCATATAAGTAATTCACAACTACTATCAAAAACTATCATTAGGGGGCACGATAGTCCATGAACATGTGAACCTTGCTATCTTGGTTTCCTTACTTATTTGATTGACGGTAAAAATGCAAATCAAGGCAACCTAAATCAGTTGCTACGTGGGAATGCTAGTTTGAGAGATGGAAGAGAAGTGACGAGTGGGTGACATCCTGCTCTGACAGCATAAAATGGCAAACAAGTGCGAAGAGGAAGTATCTGGCCGAGGGGATAGAAGGACTTGGAAGAAATCAACATGCCCCCTACAATTAACCGATTTGCAATGCCGAGACGGGGGGAAACGTCTAGAAACTAGTACCTGATTGTCTTAATCCTTGAAGGGTCTGTCTCACCAGACATCCAGCAGGTATGCGAAGGCAGCACACTCGAAACATCCCTCGCCGCTCCAGAGAATGAACCTGAGCAGAGTATTGAGGGCGCATATCTGTCATTACTCGTCCAGTAGAATGCGAAATGCTACCGGTTGCCTCCTATGGGATCGAGTCTGCAGAGATGGACGGATGCTCGCCCCATGACTCATTGGTCCAACAAGAAGTAACGAATCACCTTCAGGCACAGCTTGCTGCCAGGCTCCTGCTCACGAATGCTGTCCTCACTTCACCTGTGGTGACATCCTCGTTGTTCAGGTCTACTCTCCCAATCAATTCCCCGCAGTCATAGAGTTCTATGTGTCACTCCGTATCATTCCTGTATAACTTCAGGGAACATTTACCGCCACTTCCAAATGCAGAGAAGACACGCATCGTCGAGGCCGGGGAAGGTTTTGGTTTTCTCGGTTTCAGTTTCGAGAGGCACTACTCGAAGTGAAAGAGAAAGAGGGTGACAAACTGGCATCCCTCTGCAAGGTCCAAGCAGAGAATAAGAGAGAGGATACTGGAGATGACGCACAGGAGCAGGTTGGCCTCGACAACGCCGGAAGAGACAAGGGAACAGCTC
>JAKBSX010000205.1 GCA_021844725.1 Actinomycetes bacterium
GTCTCATCGCCTCTAAGAAAGAGGGTTGGGGATTATCAGCTTTCGAGCCCCAGGCCCATTCTTGTATAACAATTGCATACAATGTTCCAGGAATAAGCGAATCTGTGATTGATGGAAAGACAGGAATACTTATTGAGGACGGGAATCTGAAAAGCCTGTGTGAGATAGTTGGTCGACTCACGAAAAATCAATGCATGATTGAACAATTGTCGAAGAATTGCTATCGTAGAGTATCCAACTATTCTTGGATTAATTGCTATGATGATTTCAAGCGAGCAATTGATGCATTGTGAGTTATTCAATCAAACATCCTGAAGCTGATATGTTTTTAGTACTATGGGTTACTGATGGCGTGAGCAAGTCACGGTCTTTTGGCGTATTGGTTAAAATCTCCATCTCCCGGCTTGAATCTTGATGGGAGCGTTGTATTTAGCGGCCATGTGAGCAGAGAGAAACTTGCAGAGCTGGTTGATGAATCATGGGTTAACGTTCATTGCTCCTTTTCTGATAGTTGGGGCCTTTCCGCAATAGAGACAGCAGCAGCAGGAACATACACTGCGGCTTACAGAGTCCCGGATATTTCTGAAACTGTTCTAGACTGTAAGACAGGTTTGCTTGTCGATGATGGAAACGTAACCGCACTGTCTTCCGCAATCAGAAGCGTTATTGAAAACAGTCAAGACTATGCCAGTAGATGCAGGAAACTGTGGAACAATACTTTTGGGACAATGCCGCTGAGCTATGGGAATCGCTATTGATTAAAGTCAGTTCTCGGGAAACATGAAACCTGCTGTAGTGTTAGATATTACCTTTCTTATGAAAATGTGGCCTCTGTTTTGTTATCACGTTGATGCGTTCACACCTTCGGGTTAATCCATGCAACCTGTTATTTCTGTCATAATTCCAACGAAAAACAGTGCTCGAAATCTTCCTCGCCTACTTGCCTCCCTTCAAAAGCAGACTTATCGGAACTTCGAAACTATTATCGTAGACAACAATAGTACAGACGCCACCAAGGACATTGCTATCGCAAGAGGATCGACAGTTGAGAATCTAACGTCTGAAAGGTCGGAAGCGAGGAATAGAGGAGCAGAAATTGCTCGCTCCAATATTCTCCTTTTCGTCGACTCAGACATGGAACTTACGGAATACGTACTGGAACGATGTATTTCAGAGATGAACACTTTCGATGCGCTATGCCTCAGAGAATCGGTTGTGACTGGAAATAATTACTGGGCGAGAGCTCGAGCGTTTGAGAGAGACAGTTATTTTAGATCGCTGTATTACGAAGCCGCAAGGTGTTTGCGGAGAAATGTCTTCAATGACATTGGAGGATACGATACTTCGTTAATAGGTTTGGAAGATATAGCGTTACAAGCGAATCTGATCCAGAGTGGCTACAGGATCGGATGGATTGATGATACTATCCTACACCATGAGGAAGATGTAGGTTTCAAACAATATCTGTTGAAAAGAAGGCTATACGGAAGTACGGACAAACAGTTTCAACACAAATTTCCGGCGTACTGGAAAAGGCTGCAATCCCCAGTAAAGCGCTCAAGGGTCTTACTTAGACATTACTTACGAGTTAGTGAACTTTCTGACTTGCAGTATGCACCCGCCATCCTACTCATGAGGAGCGCGGAATTCATTGTGAGAAGGCAGTGACGTCACCAAGTATGATAATGATCTCCTCCTATTATCCTTTGGATTGGGTATAGGGCGCGTGACACCGAGATATATGTATCGGAAATGGAAAGCGAAATGTGTGGAAGACGTATGAGTCCCTACAAGCCAACTTTGTCTCCAATTAAGACGCCGAATCAGTATGGTGGTTTCCTTTGAAGCATATTACACTACCAGAAAATGTTCGTTCGCTGCTACTTAGGATTTCCATTCCCTTTGCTTTATACCTTAGTATAGCAATCTTGCAATTGCGAGCTTTAATCCCTTACATGGTAGAAAGTGGATCGTTATCTGCTTCCTCCGTTCTCGCCAATTATCCATTATACCCTTTGTCACCACCTGTATTTGCTGAAGAGTGGATAATTTCTCCAGCAACTCTAATTTCATTTCTTGTTTCATCATTCAACGGTTCAGCCGTTGACGTGTACGCCGTACAATTCATTCTCATAGTCGCATTTGAAGGATTCACCTTTTATCTTTACGCCAACCGGTTACTCAGAGATTGCACAGGTGACCAGACGACGTCTATTTACTTCGCTGCATTTCTTGGCGGATTTGTCTATATGAATCAACCAGTTTTTAATTTGGAAATGATTTATTGGAATCAGTTAGCTCAGACATACGCGGCTCTTCCATTATTAATGTTACTTTCATACCTATTGATTAAGACAACACAGGTGAGGAAGGCAGTTATTCTTTTTGTGTGCTTATCTCTCGTTATTTCTTATCTAATTGTATATGATACTCATTCATTGGTCATTGTTCCTATTGTTCTAATAATCCAACTACTCATATCCAAAGTGATTAATAAGAAAACATCTATTACAAAAGGGTTTGCCGCGTTTGGTTTCGCATACGCACTCGCCATAGCCATTGATTTTTCAAGTGTGCTTTACTTGTTAAACCAACATGCTCTTGGAACCAGCTTCTTTTGGGGTTCGAAGACTGCAACAAACATTGACTCTGGTTGGGCTAATGCTAGTCAAACGTTTTGGTTATTCATTCAAAACAATTATTTTGGCAGAGACCAGATATTGGGAACGCTCAGCAAGCATTATCCTCTTCTCGTTGGCATGTACGAAATTTTCGGCGTAATTATGGTTGCTTTGTCTGTTTCGTCCGTTCTTTTTTCAAATAGAGGTACGGCGATCAGGAGAATGTGTTTACTCCTCATAGCACTGCTATTGGTAATTGTAGGAATATACAGCTACAGTTTTAATGGATATTCAGTGGTTTATGACTTGATTCCTTCGTCCAATCTGCTTCTCTCGATCATTCCTGAAGGAATCGTACCTGATGCAGCCATCTCTCTTATTGTTTCTATCCTTATTTCCATTACTTCTTATTACTTGATCAGCTACTACCGAAATTACACCATCCAAATTATGGAGTCCTGCGATACATCTCGCATAGAACATAAAAATTGGAATCAATCCGCCACTCAGTCTCCAAATCGGACCTTTGGAAATTTCATGGTCCACTCGCGTATCAAAATATTATTGAAAACAAAGCGGGGATTCAAGGACTTAGTTCCTCTGCTGCTGATAGTGTGTATTGTAATCGCTGGTTTTTTGCAAGCTTCGCCTTCATACCTCTTTGGTAATGCGTCTTTCAATAGTGGTGGTTACACCTCAGCGCCGACTCCCACAGATTCAATGGGTCTTACCAGCATAATGTCTTATATGCTATCACATCAGCCGGGTTATGCAGTTTGGATCCCTCATCCTTATTTCTTCGGTAATCTTGGCTTCCTATATCCAGACTCCTTCTCTTATCCATTTCTAGCAGATGGGTCTTTTTCAACTGAATATTTTGCGTTTATGCTAAATGGCGGAAGCCAAACACTGCTTGGATCTAGAAATTGGCCCTCCCTTGCCGTGTTTGAGGCAAATGTTGGTGTGAAGTACGATGTCATTTGGGGGCCTTCGACAGATTCCATTGCCAGCGAAATGATATCTTCAGGATATTTCCAAGTTGTAATGAAGTTTCAGAGTGCAGTTCTGCTTTCCAACGTCGCATTTCACGGCCTAGCCTATGCGTCCCCTTATGCGATCATCTCCTCTGGGGGATTGTCATCATATTCTAATTTCGCCCCATATTTGCAGGAAGCATATCCTAATGCAAGTCCAGTTCCTTTCTACTCCGACATATTGCCATTTCCCTATCAGTCACTAAACGATTCTAGGACAGCCCTGCTGGTTAACAACGTAAGCGATACAACTACTGAACTGGCAGTCGATCTGGCAGGTCCCTCCCATTTCTACAGCCCGTTATTGAATGTCAGCGTTTACAATCAGGCTAAACAGTGGTCAGGAGGTGATACCACCGATGGCGGTGGGTTTGGCTGGACTAATCTCGAAGCCAATACATACCCAAGCTATTCTTGGCAAAGCTCCTACACTCTTGGGGACGGATTCATAGACACTTTTTCTACTACTGCTAAACTTAATTTTTCTTTCCCTGTGAACTCCGCGGGTAGCTACGAGATTCTAGTCAGAACGTTGCATTCAAGTCTTGGAAATCTAGGATACAATATCACTGTAGGAGGAAAGACATTTGTTGTCAACATTCCCAAGACAAGTTACGCTTACTTCAGTTGGATTAATCTTGGCAGAGTATCTCTCCATAAGGGTTGGAATCCAACGGCTCTTGGGAGTTTCAGGGGAGGAGCTATCAACCTGCTGACAGCCGTTCCAATTGCAACTTGGAAACATTTTCAAAGCGTTGCCGCGATTCAGATGCAATACCACCCTCAGTTCATAATTCCACCTACTCTCGATGTTACCTCATCTCCATTGACTCTTCAGCTTCCCTATGCAGGCAATTATGGCCTATTGGCAAATCCTTCCCTATCCAAGTGGTCGGCAGTTTTGTCTGAAAACAATAATTATTCGGTCATGAAGTATGATAACGGTTCTCTCGAATTAGGATCTTTCAGAAACCGAGTCCAAGTCCCAGATTTCTCTAATAGTGGGAGGATAGTCTTGAGTAGTTCTATTCCCACATATCATTCTGTTACTGTTTCCGCTTGGATTAATTGGAGCGGTGCTGAAGAAACCCATGCACACGGGATTATTGGTCAATGGGGTCCGAATGGCCCATACAATTTCGTCTTGGCTGAACAAAACGGCTCAATTCTTTGGACTCTTGGGGGAAGCAATACAGGTTGGTCGAGTCTCTCTTATAGCCCGATTATTCCAAACAAATGGTATTTCATTGTCGGCGAATTTGGGAATCATACCGGCAAGCTCTTTGTAGATGGACAATTGGTCGCGACCGAATATCACAATTATAATTTCAGTTCGAGCAACACGACAAACATCGGCTTCTATAACGCCTCAGCCAAGTATATCCTCAACTTTAATGGCGAAATCGGTCTAGCCGCACTCTCTCCACACATGCTCAATTATTCCACAGTTGAATGTTTGTATAATGGTTCTGGCAGCTTGCATGAAATGCCCAACGTAGTCGGGGTGGGACTAATAAACAATCCTCTTTTGCTCTCCAATAACTCAGTCAAACTGAGTGTATCTGGCCTTGCTTATCGCAACGTTTCTGTTTATTCTATTCCCATCCCTCTGCTGTCAAACGATCTCTCCTCAGGTAGTGAACTAAATATTGATGCAACTTCAGGTTTCATAAGCGCGCATTTTGTCAATGCCGGAAACATCAGTATCGAATATCCAAGCAAGTCACCCCCGTTTGTGTTAACCCGGAATGTAATATCACCTTTTTGCGCGCCGGCAATCCAGTTGAACGTCACCACCCAATCTGAACCCTTTGATGGGCAAGTAGTCAGGTCAATAGCACTTAAGGAACCGCAATCAGATATGGGAAAACCTATTTACGTCTCAATTGCCGGATTCGGAACGGAATTGATACTTCAGGGGTCTTCGCTTTCTATTGGCACCGGCAGATTCGCTCCATTCCCCGCCAGTGGTGTTACTGAAGGATTTGTACTTCCAGGATTCACAAACGTTAGCACTTCGGTAGGTTTCGTGTCGTGGTATAATCAAGCTGCATTTTTCAAAGGGGAGGTAATTTCATACACCGCGTTCTTCTCATCCCATTAATCAATCTGGACTTAAGCCTCTGACGTAATTGAAACCGCCAATTGTGTGCTTACGCCAATTTGTTCTGTCCGCACAGAATTTGGCAAGGTCCATGGCAACAGGGCGATTTCATGATCTGAGTAGCTTCTTAAATGTGATAAGTAAGCGATTTCTCACATTTTCGATATATTTCTCAAACACAACAGATATGATGCAAATAGTGATGGATGAGAAGAACGCGGTGTATGAAATTACCTCCCCTTTGAAAAATGCAGCTTGATTATACCACGACACGAAAC